>JAEKLQ010000033.1 GCA_019509785.1 Fibrobacterota bacterium
GCCCAGCGGCGTAGAAGCGGAACCGACTCCGATTCCGACTGGCGCGCCTACCGTCGTACTTGGGAATACGTAGGATGGGCTTGAGGTCGAAGCAGACCAACTTTGCGCATGGGTTAGTCCCATGCCGGCGATTCCGATGGCCAAGATTACCGCCAGCCAACTTGGAATCCGCGATTTGATAGATCCCGATCTTTGAAATCCCATATGTATTCGCCTTTCATCCATTGTCATGTCCCGCATAAGGGTGTCTAGGCCGCCAACTCTTTATTCCCAGTCACCGCCCAATGCCGGGCGCCGTGGAAAACACGGTTATCCAAAACGACCGTATAAGCAACTTTCGCGGGCATTGATGCATCATCGAATGCACGTAGCTGATCCCTACCGGCATTGGTTCTTGAATCGCGGGAAACCGATTGTCCGCCCAAAATGTAGTCCGGCCGGAATAAACCATCAAACAAATTCGCAAGCGAACTTTAAGATTCAGGCACCATTGGAGGTGGTGTTAGCATGCTGGAGTTCGGTTCGAGGGGAGACGAGCTGTAACACTAATGGACACAGTGATTTATTGTAATCAATCTGTTCCAGGCGCGAAGACGAACGTAAATGAGTCGGTCGAAGCGGAGGGGGAATTGCCAAACGCAATTCCAAAACAATTCGAAACTATACAGACGTTCGAAAAGTAAGTATGGAGTGCGGGATTATTGGAATCGTAGCGAGAGGAGTCGATTAGGGATTGGGGTTCGCAGCTTCCTGCCCCCACAGATCCCGCTCCGCCCTCAGGCTCTTGATCGCCTCTTCCAGGATCGTCTCCAGGATGCCCAAGGCTTCCCCGATATGTTCCTTGAGGCCGATGCTCGCCATCTCTTCTAGGCGCTCGGCGGTTTCCTGGACCTTGGTCGCGCCCAGGTTGGCGGAACTGGCCTTCAGGGAATGCGCGATCAAATGGATCGCTTTCAGATCGGGGATCTGCAAGCTGGCGCGCGCCGATTCGATGCGCTTCGGCGCTTGCGCCACGAAGTTGTCGATCATGCGGAGTAGGAAATCCTTACCGCCGATGTTGTAGAGATTGACTAGGGCGCTCTTGTCGATGGTCTTCACCGATTTCATGGTCCCATTTTACCATACCCGCGGATCAGGATCCTAGGGAGGGGTTGGGCGGCTCCCGTCGAAGCGAGCGGCCCAGGGAGGCAGGGGGCAAAATGTACCTTTACGGCCCATGCGCGTATCGTCAACGGCCCGGACGCCGCTCATGGCTTGTCTGCGGCGATGCTTCCGGAATTCCGCCATTCCGCACGGTTCCAGCCTTGAGTCCGGATCGTCTCGGCCTTCCCTAGGGCCGGAATCGGCCTCCCGGCGCGATTTCGTAAAAGGAGCCCTGGCCTTGGGGGCGGCGGCCTTGGTCCCCGCTTGCAGGCCCAAGGATTCCGGTGCCCCGCGCATCGCCATCGTCGGGGCCGGGATCGCGGGATTGCATGCCGCCCATGTGCTGGCCAAAGGGGGCGTTTCCTCCGAAGTTTTCGAAGCTGGGGCCCGCGCCGGCGGGCGGATCCTGACCTTGCAAGGCTTGATGGCCGACGGGCTCTGGACCGAAGCCGGGGGCGAGTTCATCGATTCCTCCCATGCGGACATGCTGTCCTTGGCCAAGGAGTTCGGGATCGAAGTACAAGACGCCTTGGGCGGGGATCGGGCCGGGCTTATCGAGAACGCCTGGCTTTTCGGCGGGAAGGCGCGCAGCGAAGCGGAGGTGGCCGCGGCCGTCAAAGACGCATCCGGGGCGATGGCCAGGGACATGGCCGCTTTGCCGCCAGGGATATCCGCTGGAGCTGGAGGCTTGGCGGCGGATCTCGACAAGCTTTCCGTGTCCGCTTATTTGCAAAGCCGGGGGGTAACCGGTTGGTTACGTGACTTGATCGAGACCGCCTACGTGGGCGAGTTCGATTTGGACGCGGGCGATCAGTCCTGCCTCAATCTGCTGACCATGGTTTCCTGGGACGTGTCCGAGGGACGCTTCAAGGTCTTCGGGGAAAGCGATGAAAGGTATCGCCTGAAAGGCGGCAATCAAACCCTGACCGATGCGTTGGCGGCCAAGTACGCGGACCGCATCCGCTTCGCGCATCGGCTGGAAGCGATTGATGCAGAAGGCGGCGGCTACCGGCTTTCCTTCCAGACCGGGGGCGGTTCCGTGGAGCGGAGGGCCGATGCGGTGATCCTGACCTTGCCCTTCACCTTGCTTCGCAACGTTGATATACGCGTCGATCTGCCTCCCGGCAAACGGAAGGCCATCGCCGAACTCGGGTATGGGACGAACGCCAAGCTTTTCCTGGGCTACTCGGCGCGCCCTTGGCGCAAGGCCGGGTATTCCGGGACCTTCTACACGGATGGCCTGGTCCAGAACGGATGGGATCATACCCGCACGCAAGCGGGACCGGCGGGAGGCATCACCATCTTTCAGGGTGGTTCGGCGGGACTGGAATTGGGGAAGCGAAGCCCTTCCTCGCAAGCGGAAGAGTTCTCCAAGGTCTTGGATGCCATGTTCCCGGGCAGCCAAGCGGCCCGGAACGGGAGTACGGGCGCCTTCCATTGGCCCACCTATCCGTGGTCCCTGGGAAGCTACGCCTCGTACAAGGTCGGGCAATGGACCACTCTGGCAGGCGAGGAATCCAAACCGGTGGGAAACCTGTTCTTCGGCGGCGAACATTGCAGCCGGGATTTCCAGGGCTATATGAACGGCGGGGCGGAGACGGGCCGCCGCGCGGCCGAGGCGGTTTTATCCAAATGGAGAAAGGGCTCCTGAGGGCCATTTAATCAAAAAAGTAAGGCCGGACCCGTGAGTCCGGCCTGATTCGGATGCAATCCTACATACCGCCGGATCCGGAGCTCCCGCCCGTTCCGGTCCCGGTGCCAGAACCCGTGGCTCCTCCGGTTCCCGTACCCGATCCGGTTCCCGTGCCCAAGCCGCCATCGGTGCCGATGCCGCCTACGCCGGTTCCCGTGCCTTGGTTGGTGCCGGTGCCCATGTCGGTGCCGGTTCCGATATCCGTACCCGAACCTCCGGTGCCTCCGGGGGCGCCGGGGCCGGTGGCCGGCATATTGGTGCTATCGGTGCCGGTGCTGCCGGTCGTGGTCGTATCGGCCGTATGGCGCTTGCTCTTCTTATGGGTCTTGGATTTCCCGTGGTGCTTCGTCTTGCCGGTATCCGTGGCCATTCCGGTATCGCCGGTACCGCCGATTCCCGAACTGCTGCCCGAAATGCCGGTCCCGCGGCTATCGCTGCGATGGCCGCTTTGCGCCCCGGTGGATCCCTGGGTATCCAAAGCGCCCGTGCCGTAGGTAGCCGAACTCGAAGAATTGTTCGCGGCGCCGGAGCTACTCGACCCGTAGGACGATCCCCCGGTGCCGCTGGACGAAGAACCCATGCCGGTTCCCGAAGACGATCCCGAGGTCGACCCGAGGCTATCGGATCCGTAAACGGAGGAACCCTTCCCATAGGCGGAATCCGAACCGTAAGCCGAACCGCCCAGGCCGGAACCCGAGGATCCG
Source organism: Fibrobacterota bacterium (assembly GCA_019509785.1). NCBI lineage: Bacteria > Pseudomonadati > Fibrobacterota > Fibrobacterota bacterium. Next base: position 3,541 of record JAEKLQ010000033.1, read on the forward strand.
TAACCCGTCCCGGTTCCATTGTTCACGGAGCCTTGGGACGAAGATGAACCGTTTTGCGCGCCATACTGGTTCTTATGGTCCTTATTGCATGCGACCACCATCAGGCCGGCGGAAGCGAGCACGGCCATCGATTTCATGAGAACGCGTTTCTTGGCCATAGGAAAATCCTTTCCCAATGCCCCTGTAAGGAGCGGGTTAAATCGCAGGGTCCTTCTTTACCCTCATATCGAACCGGAAACGAGACTCTCTTTGAAGTTAAGTTTTGGGAAACACGGATGCTACCCTCCCTCCAGCCCGCGCGGCTACGGGGCTGGCGGCCGCAGGGTGGACTCGGTTCGGCGAGTATTCGTATAATGTTGGCGGCTTCCAACCTCAACGAATCCGGTTCCGTAATTGCGATCGACACTTCTTGGATTATCCACCGCCGTCTCTTTGGCCCTCACCCCGGCCTTCGCCCTTCCCCCGCGGAAAACCGCGTCGCCTTCCATCCGCGCAACGCCCTCCCCCGCGCGCGCGCTACGGCTTCCCGCGGTACGGCTCCCTCTGCGGGAGATCCGTTTGGGACAGGACCTCGCGGCTTGGAAACTTTCCGCCGACACCCTGCGGGCCCAAGGCTACCGGCCGATTTCGCTGGATGCCGAAGGGACGCCGGCGCATCCCGCCTTGGCGACCGTATGGACGCGTTCTCCCGGGCCTGATTGGGCCCTGGCGGAACCGGCCGCAGGAGCGTCCCTGCTTTCCGCGCTGGGCCGCTGGGATGCCAAGGGCTACCGGCCCGTCGAGATGGCGGCCTTGACCACTCCCGATTCCGCCGAAGTCGCGCCCGGGATCGCGGCCGATGCCGCGCCCGAATTCACGACCGCATTTGCGGTCCTTCTCTACAAGGACGGCCGCACCGCCGACGCCCGCTTTGATCTTGATCAGGAACGCTTCCAAGCGGCTTGCGATTCGGCGCGCCAGGCGCATTCCAAATGCGATTGGATCGAGGCTTACGGCGATGCCGCGCATCCCCGCTTCGCCGCCATTTTCGCGCGGGACACTTCCGGTACGCCCTGGAACTACAGCTTGGGGGACGACGCGGCCTCGCTTAAGACCAAGCAGGACATTTTCGCCCGCGTTTGGGTGCGCCCCGCGCGCGTGGCGCCCATGCCCGGCGGCCTGTTCGCCACCGTCTGGGAAGAGAATTCCGCGGGCGCATGGGAATTCCTGCCCGACGCGGATGCCGCGAAAGCGACGGCCCCGCGCGAATCCGGACCGCAAGCGGCGGAAGCCCGCTGTTGGCCCGGGTCTCCGGGGCGATTTTCCGTATTGTCGAGCGAGGGCGATGCGCCGGCGCCGAAGGCGTGGACGGTGACCGGACCCGAGACGCCGGGCCTGGAGGCCTTCGATACTTACATGCGCGAGCTGATGCGGACGCGCGGCGTACGGGCCGGGGCCTTGGCCATCGCGCATGACGGCCGTCTGGTATTCGCCCATGGATACACCTGGGGCGAGGCGGGCTATCCGATCACCCGCCCCAATAGCCTGTTCCGGGCGGCGAGCTGTAGCAAGCCCCTCACCAGCATCCTGGTGCACAAGATGTTGCGCGAGGGCGGAGGCGAGGGACGCTCCGGTAGCCCATCCCTGAAAGGGAAAATCCTTTCGGTGCTGCATCTCGGCGGCGAACCTTCCGATGCCCCTACCGATCCGCGCTTCGGCGACATCACCGTGGATGAATTGCTGACGCATTCGGCGGGATGGGTCCGCTCCAAGGCCAATCCCGATCCCGTCTTTAACGATTACCCGCCCGGGTCGGATATCCGCAAACGCTTGCCCGCCGACCGGGGCGGGTTCCTCGCCTATATGCTGCGGCAACCTTTGCAATTCGCGCCCGGCAGCCGCAGCGTGTACGACAATTTCGGCTACTTCCTGCTGGGGCGGATGCTGGAAAGCCTGCCCATGGGAGTGGGCAAGAGCTACCAGTCCATCGCCGATGATCTTCTCTTCAAGCCCCTCGGGCTCTCCCGTCCGCGCTTCGGAGGCAGCAAATACGAAGAACGCGCCTCCGGCGAAGTCCTTTACCATACGTCGGTCCCCTATCTGCAAGCCAATCCGTCCCGCGGGGGAGCGCCCTGGGTGGCAGGTGGCTACGGGGATTTCGACGTAAGCAATATGGACGCCGCCGGGGCTTGGCTGCTCTCGGCTCCCGATTACGCCAAGGTGCTCGCCGCCTTCGACCTGGGCGCCGCCAACCCCATCCTCGGCCCCCAGGCCACGGCCACCATGTGGGGCCAAAGCGGGTTCGGCGAAGCCCTGCGCGGCTGGTTCGCACTCAAGCTCCCGGACGGCAACGGGGATACGGCCGTCGCCAAATGGCATAACGGGCTTTTCCCGGGCACCTCGACCCTGGTTTTTTATCACCCTCAAAAATGGTCATTCGTGATGTTCCTGAACCGGGACCTGTCGCCGCAACCGGACGGCCCGCATGAAGGCCGGGATTTGGCCCACCTGGCCGCCCATGTAAAGGCCTGGCCCCCGGACGATCTTTTCCCCGCCATGGGCATCCCGTCCTTCCGCCAGCCTGCCATAGGGCCGGAACGGATGGAAGCGCGCACCGCTCCGCTGGACGATTCCGTTTCCGATCCGGGCGCCTTGGCCGGCGATCCGAAATAAGCGGATCTCCCCTCCGGAAATAAGCGGATTCCTGCCGGAATATTTGCCCCTTTTTTGACCCGTTTCCAAATCCGCGCCAACTCCGGCAAGTCAAGAATTATCGGTTGGTTTTAGGGTCATGAAACGTCCCAAAATCCGTCTTCCGGGAAGAATTAACTCAAGCCCGGGGGCTTCCTTTCCATTGCCAATATGAGTGCGCAGCTGGGACAATTAAGAGTGTTTAAGAAGAGCCGAAAGAAGGGAAAAGCGATGAGCGCGAAAATCCTGGGTCTGGTCCTCTGCGTTACTGCGATGGCCCTGACCGCCTGCTCCGCTACCAAGCCGCCGCGCACCGATGCGGACATGGCCCTGATCAAGGCCGCCGAGCGCGGTCAAACCGATCAGATCTACCGCCTGTTGCAGAACGGGGCCAACGTCAACGCCAAGGATAAGGACGGGTGGACCCCCTATCTGGCCGCCTCGACCATGGGGCAATTGGAAGCCATGCGGGTTCTGCGCGCCTTCGGAGCCAAGACCGAAGCCGAGGTGGAGGTGGAAAACATCGCCCACCAATACCTCCTCTCCAACTAGCCTGCCGCGCTCCCGTGACCTAATTTGTAAGAGGCCCCACCGGGCCTCTTTTCATTTTCAAGGGAAGACGGGCGATAAGCGATGGAATTCAAGGACTACTACAAGATCCTAGGGGTTGAGAAGGACGCGGATGCGGAGGCCATCAAGAAGGCCTACCGCAAGCTGGCCGCTAAGTACCATCCGGATAAGAACCCCGGCAATAAATCGGCGGAAGACCGCTTCAAGGGGATCAACGAGGCCAACGAGGTGCTCTCCGATCCGGAGAAACGGAAGCGCTACGACCAACTGGGCGCGCATTGGAACGATCCGGGCTTCCAGAACGGGTACCCGGGTGGGCCTGGCGGCCAACGGGAAGGCGCGGCCGGGGGTCGGCGTCGCTCGCAAACCTTCACGCAAGAGGATCTGGGGGACATCTTCGGCGGAGGGGGATCGTTTTCCGATTTCTTCGAGACCTACTTCGGGAGCGCAGGGATGGGCGGCGGCAGGGGACCGGGGGCCGGCCGGCAAGGGGGCGCTTGGACCGCTCCGCAGCCGGGAACCGATTACCAGGCCGACGTGGAGATCACCTTGGAAGAAGCCTATACCGGGGCGAAAAAGGTTTTCGAGATCAACGGCAAGAAGCTGAAGCTGGCCTTCAAGCCGGGCATCGCCGATGGCCGGGTGATCCGCATGGAAGGCAAGGGCGGGCCGGGATCGAATGGTGGGCCGGATGGCGATTTCCACCTGCGCATCCACGTCCTGTCCCACCCGCTTCTCGAACGCCGCGGCGACGACCTGCACTTGATGCTGGACCTGGAGGTTGAGGACGCCGTGGTCGGCAAGAGCGAGGAAATCCGGACCTTAGGCGGCAGCGTCAAGCTGCGCATCCCGCCGGAGACGGATAACGGGAAGGTTTTCCGCCTGAAGGGGCAAGGCATGCCGGTGTACGGCAAGTCCGATGAACACGGCGATTTGTTCGTTACGGTACGCTTGCGCCTACCGAAGAATCTGAAGCCGGATGAAATCGAATTCTTCCGCAAGATGGCGGAAGGCCGCCGCTGAGGCCGGGCGCGCCCCGGCTAAGGGGCGGCCTACCTAGGGGTCAGCGCTTCAGGCGGGGGGCCTTGCACACGTTGCAGGGCGCATAGCCCTTCTTCATGGCTTCGCCCACGGTGATTTCCTTGCCCGCGCCCTTCAGGTAACGGCAGCCTTTCAAATGGTAGCGGCTTCCGGATTTCCCCAGGTAGACGACGGTGGACGCGCTGGCTTCGCCGGCGGTGGCAGGGGCTGCGGCCGGTGCGCCGGTGGCCGGGGCCGTCGCGGCAGGCGCCGCCGAATCGACGCTCTTGGCCGGGGGGGTCGCGGCTTTCGCCTTCGGGGCGGCTTGGGCCAGCATGGCGCCCAAGGACAGGGTGAGGGCGAAAAGGACGGACGAAGGCTTAAAGGGCATCGAAGTCTCCATTTTTAGGTTCAGTCTAAAGCGGTCCAAAATCCAGATCCGAAATTACTACCCGGAACCCCCTGGTTTCAAGCGGACGGGGGATCCCATCCTTTAGGGGTTCTTCAGGTTAGAGAAAAGGAAAACCGGTACGGTCGGGCGCAGCGCCGGCGACCGCCCCCCTTGCCAGGGGCCGGGATACGCCGGCCTCCCGTCGCACCCGTAACCGCGAAGGGACGTCTCTTGCATGTTACCCAAGACGGCGGGGCCCCTCGCGTTCCGGCCCGGCGATAACGCTAGGGGGTGTTGCATTTCTTCCCAAACGTTGGTGAAGCGTCCGGCCATGACCGCGCCCCCGAACCAGGCCAGGAATTGCTCGAAGTAGCCTTCATTGGGGGTGGAGCCGGTACGACCCGGCATTTGCGAATCATCGGGACGTCCCCATTGATCGGCGCCCGCGGGCAGGAAGGCGATCAGGCTGTCCGACCAGGGGCGGGAGGCCGTGGCGCCCTGGGAGCAGAATGCCGCGCAGGCCCACATCCCCACCGTCAATTCGCTGTGCTCCTGGCGCGAGCGGTACTGCCCGCTGCCTAAGGTGAAGGTATCGGAAGCCGGGATGAGCACGCCGTCCATGGTGTAGAAGTTGGCGCGATCGGGAGTGGGCGCGAACGCCGCCGCGGCATCGAGCCATTTCTTGGCGCGCTGATCCTTGAACCACAGCCAATCCAGGGCCAGCCGCCACGCCACGCGGATACCATCCTTGTACATGGAGCGGCCTTGCCGGTAGGCATTGTATCCCAACGAGCCATTGAAGTAGTTGCCATCGGGGACCATCCAATCCGGGATGAGCCCATTGGCAGCTCCGGGGCTGGCCGCGAGGGTGCGGTAGCATTGATCCACGACGCCGTTCCAGTCATGGCCGGGATCGGCCTTGGCGAAGATGCGGTAGGTGGCGGGCGAGAAGTAGCTGGGGTTGACGAAGGCCTTGCCGCCCCAATCCGCCCCCGGCGCCAGGAATTTCCCTTCGCCCACGGCATGGGACCAAATGGTCCCGATGATGTCCATGGCCCGGGATTTATAGGCGACCCCTTTGGGGCCGGTGTGCTTTTTCCAGATGCCCTTATTGGCCAGGGAGTCGGCGAAGAGGAGCATCAAGGCGATGTCCTGATCGGCATCGGTGGCCATGCCCGTGCCGCTGAGGCCGCCCTTGGAAGCCCAGCGCCAATCGTAGAGCTTGGTCCCGGAGTTCCACATCTTGTTTTCCGCGGCATCCCAGATCTTGTTGAACGTGTCCTGGTCGTTCCCGTAAAGGGTCACGATCATGCCGTAGGCCTGGGCTTCGGAGACGGCGTCGCCGGGATCTTCGGAATAGGGGCGGTGCACCAGCCCATCGGAATAGGCATCGATGTTATGCCGGACGATGCCGGCCGCGGTGCGTTGCAGGGCATCGTCCAAGCGGGGATCGTTAACGCGCGGCAGCAAGCCGGCATTTGGGAGGAAGTACCCTTTAGGCGCCATAGGAAGGATCATCAAACAAAGGTAAAGCCAACGGGCACGGGAAAAAGACATGCACCCCTTAGTCGTCGGAGGCGGGCGATCGGTTTAGGCCGGACCGGTAATATCCACCCTTTCGATGCGGAGCAAGGCGGATTCGGCATCCGAGTAATGGGATTGGCCGTATGGCAGGATGGATGGCGCCCCGTCGGAAGGGACGAGGCCCGCTAGGGTAACTTCGGCGGGACGCCGGCGAAAGCCGCGGCGGCCTCCGGTAGCGTGGAAGCGGCGGCCCAACCGGGCATGCCATCCTTCCATACCAGGGTGTCGAGACCGATCTTCCGCTGCATGGCCAGGTCCCTGAGTTGCGGCAGATCGAAAGGACCGGCTTGCTTGCCGTCGATGGCAATGAAAAGCGCAAGGGCGGCAGCCTGGGTTGGCAGGGGCGGGGGCACCGCCCCGGGTTTCAGCGCTCCCGCGATTTGCCCGCCCAAGGCCATGCCCAGGCCCGCGCCCGCCAGGGTCCCGGCCAATCCGCCGCCTTGGCTGATAGCCTCGCCCGCTTTGTCCGCCACGTTGAACTTCAGGTACTGATCGAGGTTGCCCACCACTCCCATGCCGCTGCGTTTGTCGATCAGCGCCTCCACTTCGGGCGGAAGGGAAATGTTCTCGACCACGAACTGGCGCAGCGCCAATCCGTATAGGCCGAACTTGCCGGCGGCGGCCTTTTCGACAAGGGCGCCCAGCTCCGCGTACTTCGCGGCCAGATCGAACGCGGGGATTTGGGCTTCCCCGAGGCAGTCGCTGATCGCGCTCACGATCACCGCCTTCAACTGCGTTTCCATGTCCTGCGCGTCCACCTCCGCCAAGGTGCCTACGGAAGCCTTATGGAATTTGCCCGCGTCTTCTACCGCATACGCGAAAGCCCCGAAGGCCCGGAGGCGCACCACGCCGAGTTCCTTGTCGCGCAGCATGAGGGGGTTGGGCGTACCCCACTTGCGGTTGGCCAGGTTCAGCATATTGATGAAATACACCTCGGCCTTGAACGGCGAGTTGAAGCCGTATTTCCAACCCTTCAGGTCCGAAAGCAAAGGCAGGTTCTGGGTGGAAAGTGTGTACGTGCCGGGGCCGAAGGTATCGGCCAAGCTACCTTCGTTGATGAACACGGCGGATTGGCCTTCGCGCACCACCAGCTTCGCCCCCATCTTGATTTCGTTATCGCGACGCTCGAAGCGATGCGCCAGGATGCCCGGATCCGGGCTCATCCACTCGACGATGTCGATCAACTGTCCCTTGATTGCGTCGAAGATTCCCATGAGACTTGCCTCCTTTAGAGCCCCTAACTTAAGGGGGGCTCTTATGCCTTGCCGCGCAGCGCCGCTTTAAGCGCGTAGCGCGTTTTCCCTTCATCCAGATTCTGACGCCGCGCGAAGGCGAGGATGAGCGCCTCCTCCTGGGCGGTGATAACGCCGTCCGATGCGGCCACCATGATGAAATTATTGAGCCAGCGCAACGCTTCCTGCGCCCCGATAGGCTGGTTGAGGGCCTCGGGATCGGTCTTGACCTTGCGCAGCAGGGTGTCCACGAAGATAGGGCCCAATCCGAAATTGCGCGCGAAGTCGCGGATGGTGGTTTCCTCCTCCGCAGATATCACCCCGTCTTCCAGGGCTGCCGCGATCATGGCGGAGAGGAGGCGGAATTGCGCCCCGGGTCCCGCGGCCGCCGACGCGCGCGCATTCCCGGCCGATACCGGGAGCGCGCGGGGAGCCATCACTTGCGACAAGAGGGTGTTGCCGCCGTAATCGCAAAGCACCCAGTTCGCTTCCGGGCTCGCGAGCATGGCGCCGCAGTACGCGCACTTGGCCTGATCGGTCGATTCCAGGGGCCCGCCGCAAGACGGGCACGACAGACTGCTCAAGGCGTTCTTCCCCATGGCCGCATCCAAGGACTTGGAAAAGACCAGCACCCGTTCCTGATGTTCAGGCTCATCCGCCGGGCTCGGGGCGCCGGAAAACTTCACTTTGATCCAGGCCTTCGCCAAGCCCGCGACGGCGGAGAATCCGGATAAGTCCACCGCGCCGACCGCCAGCCGGTACAAAGGCGGTTCTTTGCCCGGCCCCGATAGCCTCTGCAGCAACTCGGGCGCCGCGAAAAGCGCGAGGGAAGACAGGTTCCCCCGATGCAAGGCGCTTTGATAGCGCACGAACACGACCGAAGCCCGATCCTCCAATTCTTGCGGCGACAGCCAGGCGCGCGCGTCGGTGCCCGCGGCCACCGGCAACGCCGAGTAGTAACCTTCCAGCTCGGCGCGATTCCCAGCCGCCCATTCTTCGGCTTGGGTGATTTCCGCCAGCACCCAATCGTAGGCTCCCGAGTTCAGCACGGATCCGCAACTCCCGCAGCGGCTGCCGCCCGCGTCCGACAAGGGCGCGGCGCACTTAGGGCAATTGGCGAGGGCCTTCAGCACCTGCGGCGAAGATGCGTCTCCCCCATCCACCAACGGGGGCGCCCCCATTACGCCATCGGCGACGCGCGTGAACGACCAGATCTCCTCGAACTCCTCCGAGCCGTTATCGGACACCGTCGCCCCTCCGTCCGCCTTGACATCGCGATCATGGACGCGGCCGCGCACGAGGAAATCCACCGAGAGATACTTCCCGAAGCGCTCTTCCTTCACCAGACGCGCGCCCGTCAACTGCGGGTGCTCGGCGAGATTGCGGATGCCTTGCAGCTTGTTCATGTCGAGCTGGATTTGGAAACGATGGAATACCCCATCCGAAATCACCGCGCGCACCGGGCCCATGTTCCCGCGGGACCAGGCGTTCTGGATCGCGATGAAGACCTGCCCCAGCTTCGCCTGCAACGCCAGCGAGGAGGGCGTGGCGACGGGCGGCGTCGCCCTCAGGCTTTGCTGCATGCCGGGATCCAGGGTCGCGCGGAAACCCTTGTCCTTCTTCTGTTCGTCCAGTTTCTTGCGCAGGTAATAAACGACGATGATAACGATGAGGATGAACACGATCCCGGGGAAGGACAGGCTTCCTCCGGATCCGCTCCCTCCGGAGCCGGGGTAGTAATGGAAGCCCCCGCCTCCGCCTCCGCCCGAGGAATAGCCGCCGCTGTGGTATCCCTGGCCGCCGCCGGCACGGGCCTGCGCCGAAAGCGCGCCCGCGAGGATCGCCGACATCGATGCCGCCAGGATGCGTGGCTTAACCTGCATGCGGATGGACCTTTCTCGAACGCGGATAAGCGGGAGAGGAAGGATAAATACTAACATCACTGTTAGTTTTCTCGTAACCCATGATCCAAGATCGAATCCACCCACCTCGTTGAAATCTGCCGCGCGTCACGAGAAGAGGCGCGCATAAAAAAACCCGGCTCCCCTTGCGGAGAACCGGGTTTCCCTTAAAATGGTCGGGGCGACAGGATTCGAACTTGCGACTTCTTGCTCCCAAAGCAAGTGCTCTACCAGACTGAGCTACGCCCCGATGCCCGGGAAAACTAGGAAAACCCGCCAAGATTGGCGGGCCTGGACGGCAAGTATCCGCCGGACCCGCTTTTAGTTACTCCCCCGTACGGGGTCTAGCCGGCGTCCTACCGCGCGCCACCTCACCCGATAAGGACTCAATACCCGCAAACCGCGCAAAAGCCGGATTGACTCTGTACCCCAAATGGGGTATGTTTAAAGCATGCTGCTAGTCCGGCATACCGCTAGTTTGCTTATTTGCCAGGAGCCAACACCCATGTCCAAGACCGCCATGATTCGCGCTCGCACTGATACCCATCTTAAAGAGAAGGTCGAAAAGATTTTCGATGATCTCGGACTCAACGCCACCTCCGCGATCAACATCTTTTACAAGCAGGTCCTGTTAAGCCACGGCTTACCCTTCGACGTGCGACTTCCCAATGCCGCAACCCTGAAGGCCATGAAGAACGCGAAGGCCGGCCGCACTGTCAAAGCCTTTCGCGGCGCGGATGATCTTTTCGGAAGCCTTCGCGGCTAATGTGGGCTCCGGAATACACCAAGCAATTCAAAAAAGACTTCAAACGTTGCGATAAACGCGGCCTGCCGCTCGGCGACTTGGAAACCGTCATGAAGATGCCGATAGCCGGCAAGGCGCTTGCCGAAAAGCATCGCGACCACACCTTAAAAGGCGACTACGAAGGCTTCGGTGAATGCCATATCAAGCCTGATTGGTTGCTCATCAATTTAAGGGTACCTGAAGAACGTATAATCCGCTTCGTCCGTACCGGCAGTCATAGCGACCTGTTCGACTGAACCCTAAGGGCTGGGAGGCTCCGGGCTGCGCACGGGGGCCGCCGCGGCGGAAGGATGGTTGAGCGCGTTCAGGCTGCTGGCCACGCCGCCCGCGCGGAGCGCCAAGGCGGGAACCACTTCGTGGGGCCGGACCGCCACGGGACGCGGGTGCAGGATGCGTTCTGGCACCGGCTTCAGATCCCAGACCAGGCCGACCATCGCCAAGCCCTTGAGCATGTAATAGGTGACATCGTATTCCCACCAGTAGAATCCCTGCCGGGTGGAATTGCAGTAATGATGATGGTTGTTGTGCCAGCCCTCCCCGAGGGTGATGATGGCCAACAGCCAATTGTTCCGGCTGGTATCGGTGGTGGCGAAGCGGCGGCGGCCGTAGACGTGGGAGAGGGAGTTGATGGTGGCGACGCCGTGGAAGAGCGCCACGGTGGAAACAACGAAGCCCCAGGTGAACATCTGCATGGCGCTGGTGCCGAGCTGGGGGAAGTAACGATGCAGGAAGGCGCCCAGGCACAACATGGCGCCGCCCAGGGCCATGGGGACGATCGAGTCGAAACGATCCAGGAAGACCAATTCCGGGAACTTGGCGTAGTCGTTGATCAGATCGAGGCGCGGCGGGATGTTCTTACGGCGGCTCCACCAGAGCATGTGGGCGTTCCAGAAGCCGTGATGCTTGGGCGAATGGATGTCGCTAGGTTCGTCCGAGTGGGCATGATGATGGCGATGATGCGCCGGCCACCAAAGGGGCCCGCGCTGTCCTGCCGAGTTGCCCAGCATGGCCAGGAAGAACTGGAAGGTCCGCGAAGTCTTATAGGTGCGATGGGAGAAATACCGGTGGTATACGCCGGTGATCCCGAACATCCGGATGAAATAAAGGAATCCGGCCACGCCTACGGCGGTCCAACTGAAGCCTACGAAAGGGATCAGCACTACGCCGAAATTGAGCCACAAGAAGGGCCAGGGGATGACGTACTGGTTCGGTCTTGCCGCGCTTTCCTGGGCCTGGGCTTTGCCCTGGGCGTGCGTATCGAACCAGGAGACGATTTTGCTGAAGCGGGAAGGGGCTTGGGTAGTCGGGGTCGCCATTCGTTTTTCCTTACCTGGATGCGCAGCGCCGGGTCGAGGCGCCTTTCTGCATGTCAATTAAACGAAGAATCCGGGCAGGCGGGAAGTGGCGAGGGCGGAAGGTTACAACTTTTTGCAAATACAACTCATGACAACTTCCCGCGGGGACGCGGAATTGGGATAATCTCCAGCGCCGGGTCAGATCCCGGTAAAGGAGCGACCCGATTGAGGTACTTGCGTTTAATCTCTTTGGCAGGCGCGATGGCTCTGGTCCATTGCGGCCGGGTCGGTAAAGTAGGGGCCGGAACCTACGACGTCGCCGATGAGGAATACACCACCCAGAACTACGGCATGGAGCGCAATCTCACGCCGGAAGGGACCTTCGCGGAGCGGCACGTGGTCGACCATTGCCTGCTGCTGGAATTGTCGGGAACGTGGGCGCAGGACGGGGGAAAGCTGAAGTTGAGCTATGCCCGCTCGCGCAATCGCCGCACCTGCCATGATTCACTGCCCGGCTGGTCCGTCGATACCGCCAAGCTGGTGATTCCCATCCGTAACGTGGCGGCTACGGGCTACGAAGCCCTGCTGGCCGCTTCGGATGGCAAGCCGGAAAAATGGATCCGGTGGATGAAGACGGAATAGAACGGATCGGGCCGATCAATGCGGACACCGGGCAGCGCCGATCGAGTCATTCGCGGAACGATCCTATAGGCGTTTCCGGACCGCTTGCGCGTGGTGGTGGAAGCCTTCCGCATCGGCCAGGGCGGCGATGTCCTTCCCGTGGCGGGCGAGGGCGCGCGGCGAATAGCGGATGAGGCTGGTGCGCTTGTAGAAATCGTACGTGCCCAGGGGCGAGAAGAAGCGCGCGGATCCATTAGTGGGTAACACGTGGTTGGGGCCCGCGAAATAATCCCCCACGGGCTCGGACGAATAAGGCCCTAAGAACAAAGCTCCGGCATTGCGGATTTTTGCCGCCTGGGCTTCGGGCCTGCGCGTGAGGATTTCCATATGCTCCGGGGCGATGAGGTTCGCCAAGGCGCAACCAAGCTCCCAACCGGGAACCACATAGATCCTCCCGAATCGTTCCAAGCTCTTTTCCAGGATGGCCCGCTTCGGGGAGCCTTCGACTTGTTGGGCGACGCAATCGGCCACCGCCCGGGCGACGTCCGCCGAGGTCGTGATGCAAATGGCTGCCTCGTATCCCGACCCATGTTCGGCCTGGGAAAGCAGATCGGCGGCCACCCAATCGGGATCGGCGCTTTCGTCGCACATGACCAGGATCTCCGAAGGCCCGGCGATCATGTCGATGTCCACCGTTCCGAACACTTCCTTCTTCGCCAGCGCGGCGAATACGTTTCCCGGGCCCACGATCTTATCCACCCGCGGCACCTTGGCCGTCCCGTAGGCCAGCATGCCGATGGCCTGGGCCCCGCCGATACGGTAGATCTCGGTGATGCGGAGTTCCCGGGCGACGAAGGCGAGGGTCGGATGCAAGCCCCCGGGAGCCGGCGTCACGACGGCTATCTCCTTCACGCCGGCTACCCGGGCGGGCACGGCGTTCATGATCAAGGTGGACGGATAGATGCCGGCGCCGCCGGGAACGTAGACGCCGACGCGGGCCAAAGGCCGGATGATTTGGCCCAGGATCTCGCCGTCCTTGCCTTTGAATTCCCACGACTTCTCGGCTTGGCGTTCATGGAAGTCGCGTACGTTGGCGATAGCCTTGCGGAGGGCGCGCTTCAAGCCCGCATCGAGGCCCGATGCCTTCTTGTCGATCTCGGATGGGGAAACCGCGAGCTGACCCTTGAGCCCGTCATGCTTGCGGGCGTATTCCAACGCGGCGGCATGCCCGCGCGCCTTGATGTCCTTGAGGATGTTTTGGACGATGGCTGCGATGGCGGGCGTGGGGGCGGGTTCGCGGCCGGTAATGGTCCGCACGTCGGGATGCTTGAGGGAATTGACCGCCACGATCTTCATCGAAATACCATCCTTAAGATGCGTCCGGGGGAATCGCCTGGGGCCCGGAACCGGCCCTAAATGTGCCACACTTCCCCCGATAATCCAAGCGCGGGAAAACGATTAGATTTTGGAAACGTTCTCCGATCCCCGCCTTCGGATACGACGTTCGAGAAATTATGGACATGAAAAAGAAATCCGCGTCGTTCATTGTAAGCGCGGCGATTTGGGTAACCCTCGGTTTGACGGCTTGCCTCTTCGATTCCAGTGACTCCGATAAACACAAGCCCCTATGGCATGCCGTTTTGGGCGATACGGTAGGAGTATCTTCCGACCCGGACTTCGCCTCGAGTACTTCCGATTCCGGATTAGTCGTTGCATGGGCCCGTAATGATCCTGGCGTCCCTTACCTTCATAGCATCGTGGTGCAACGGATGGACCCTCGAGGGTCATTAGTGTCGCAGTCCTATTGGAACTATCCGGAATCCGTTTCTATCCTCGGAGCCCCTCGCATCTCCGCATATGCCGATGGCGGATTGGTCTGCGCCTGGGTGGCCGCCAACAGGACCGGGCTAGGCGGAACCGTGGTAGTGAAATTGATGAGACCGGAGTCCGGGCTACCTGACCCCATCGAAGTAAATGTGCCGGGCGTACCTTGGGTCTACCGCGCCAATGTTATGGCGCTGCCGGATTCCGGTTACCTGATCGGAGTCGAAGGCGGAAGTGGAATTTGGACGAGCCGCTTCCGTCCGGACGGAACCCCGATTGGACGGGTTTGGGCCAAGACCGACAAGGACTTCCCGAATAGCATCGAATTCGAATCGCGCCCCGGAGGGGGCTGGTTCACGTTCTGGGTAGAGTCCGAAAAATCGGCACTGGGCTCGGATAGCGAAACCGTTCATTGGCAGGCTTTTGATGCGGAGGGCGGAGAAGTCGGGTCCGAGAGGGAGAATAAGATAAAGTCCGTTGATGTCTTCAGCCGCATGCAAACGCAAACCTTAGGCGGAGGCCGCCTCCTGATCCAAATCGGGGAGCCATATAGCCCAGCGGTACTGATGGGGATCACCTCCGGGGGCGAGATCGACCCGGACCTTTCCGCGTCAGATGAACCGGAGGCGGCCGGAATCGTATGCGACTCCGTCCGCTCCCGATGTTATGGATTGGTCCCGACCGGCATCGCAAGGCTTGATGCGAATTTCCATGTCCAATCGATCAGGAGCCTACCCGAGGGCATGGAGATTTTCCCGACCATGCGAATTGATGCTTTGGGCCGGCTGATCCTGATCGGACGAGGCGACTATCGCCGACCCGCCTGGGAACAGCGCGCCTTGCAAGTCTGGACCATCGCGCCTTTCTAGGTTTCCCCGGGCTTCACCGCCTTGAACCGCAACCTCGTATAGTCCGCCGTCCACTTGCCGTCCGGACCTTGCAGAACCGGGCGCAGATCCTCCTGGACCTCATCGAGGAAGGCCCCTCGCTCCGCAGGCGCGATGGGCTTCATGAAATTCTCCGCGAAGGTCTCCAGCCAGGCGCGGAGATCCTTGGGCAGAGGCGTGGGCCGCGGGAATACCTCGCAGCTTTCCACCGCGAAGCCGCGCTCCCGCAATCGGGCGGAGTATTCCGATGCCGAGGCGAAATACCAGGGATTGTGGTCTTCTATGCGGATTCCCCGGCGGGACAAGGCCCTTTCCAGGCCGCCGCGGACAATCGCCACGCATCCCTCTCCCCCGCACTCCCCCACGAACCGGCCGACCGGTTTCAAGGCGCGCCAGACGCCGTCGATGGCGGCGTCTGGGTCCTTCATCCAATGTAGGGTGGCATTGCTGAAGACCGCGTCGAACTCGCCATCGAATCCCAGGCGTTGCGCATCGGCCACACGCGCATCGAGACCTAACTTACGGGCCCCCTCCACCTGGGCCGCGCTTGCGTCCACGCCCACCACGGCGCAACCGAGGTCGGCGAGCTTTTTGGTAAGGAACCCGTCGCCGCAGCCCAGATCGAGGATGCGTTCGCCGGGCATGGGCGCGAGCAACTCGACCACGGGCGCGCCCAGTTCGGCGACGAAACGGGCATTGGCGACATAACGGGCCGGGTCCCAGGTTTGGGGCATGGGGAGAGCGTCTTCCATGGCCGCCTCAGCCTTGCAACAGCTTGTAGTTGATGCCGTCCAACAGGGCCAGCCAGGAAGCCTCGATGATATTGGTCGAGACTCCGAGCGTGCCCCACGGTTCCACCTCGGGGTTGGCGCGATCGTGGAAGCGGATCCAGACGCGTACCTTGGCCCCGGTGCCCTTGTTGTTGTCGAGCACGCGCACCTTATAATCGATCACCTCGATGCCCTTCAGCGCGGGGAAGAAGCGGCTCAGGGCCTTCCAGACCGCCGCGTTCATGGCGTCCACGGGGCCGTTGCCCTCGGCGGCGGTATGCTCGATCTCGTCGCCAACCTTCAGCTTGATGGTAAACTCGGAATAGACTTCACCGTTCTCGCGGCGTTCCTCGATGGAGCGGAAACCCAGGAACTCGAAGCGATCCTTCCACATGTCCAGGCGACGGCGAGCCAAGAGTTGGAAGCTGGCATCGGCGATCTCGAAATGGTAGCCCTCTTCCTCCTTCTGCTTGACGTCGGCGAGGATGGCGGCCACTTGCGGGCTGCGCTTATCCAGGTCGGGGACGATGGCGTGGATCTTATCCCAGACCAGGCTGCTACCGCTCTGGTTGGAGACGATGAAATCGCGCGCGTTGCCGACCAGGGCCGGATCGATATGCTCGAAGCTGCGGGCTATCTTCATGACCCCGTCGATATGGGCCCCGCCCTTATGGGCGAAAGCGGCTTCGCCCACGTAGGGCTGGCGGATATCATCGGACAGGTTGGCGATTTCGCTGACGGCCAGGGACAGGCCGCGCAGGCCCTTGAGCTGATCGTCAGAAACCAAGCGCACGCCCATCTTCAATTGCAAGGCGGCCATGATTACGGTGAGATTGGCGTTGCCGCAGCGTTCGCCGAAACCGTTGATGGTCCCCTGTACCTGGATCGCGCCGGCGCGCACCGCCGCCAAGGAACTGGCCACGCCCGTGCCGGTGTCGTTGTGCAAATGCACGCCCACGGGTACGCCCAGCTTCTCGCGGATAAGCGCGGTCGTCTTCTCGATGTCCCAAGGCAACTGCCCGCCGTTGGTATCGCAAAGGACGATGACGTCGGCCCCGCCGTCGCGCGCGGCCTCGATGGCCTTCAAGGCGTAGCCGGGATTGGCGGCGTAGCCGTCGAAGAAATGCTCGGCGTCGTAAACGACCTCCTGGCAATGCTTCTTCAGGTATTCCACCGAGGCGCGGATCATGCGCAGGTTCTCTTCCAGGGTCGTCCGTAACACCTCGGTTACGTGCAGATCCCAGCTCTTGCCGAAGATGGTGATCACGGGGGCGCCCGAATCCACCAGGTATTTCAGCACCATATCGTCCGCGGGATCGCCCTTGGGCCGGCAGGTGCTGCCGAAGGCCGCGATCTTGGCGTGCTTCCATTCCATCTTCTTCGCCCGGACGAAGAATTCGATATCGGTCGGGTTGGTCGCATTGGGCCAACCGCCTTCGATGTAGTCCACGCCGAACTCGTCGAGCTTGCGCGCGATGGCCAGCTTGTCCTCCAGGGAAAACGAGATTCCCTTGGCCTGGTTGCCGTCGCGCAAGGTGGTATCGTAGATCTTGACCTGCTTCATAAGACCTTTCCCGGCCGAACCTCGGAACCCAAGAGGGGCTTGCGCCGGAGCGCAAAAAAAAAGCCCGCTTCCTGAGGAGCGGGCTTAGCCGTTGGCTGTGGGTAATCCCTAGGCGCCGCTCCGCTCGTTATCGATGCTAATAATTCGAATGCGGGCGATTGCGCGAAGGGCCATGCAGCAAAGGTACACCGGACCGGCCTCCCCTGTCAACGGGGGCCCGGAAACGAGCCCAATCCCTCAGGGAGAAGCCTTTTGGGCCACGACCAGGGCCTGCTTTCCTAAAAAGCGCCAGAGCGGGGGCAGTGCGAGGTATACGCGCACCAGGAAGCCCCAATGCGGCAGGCGGCTCTTGGTGGTGTACGGGAGGAATGCGGGGATCACCTTAATGGGGCGGAAACCGGCCATGATGCAGGCCTCCACCACGGCCTTCTCGGTGAGGGGCACTTGATGATCGAAGAAGTCCCAATACTCGCGATACGCGAAGCGGATGTTGGGCATGAGGACGACGATGCGCCCGCCCGGCTTGAGGGCGCGGTGCACTTCGCGCAGCAGTTCCATCACCTGCGCCTTGTCGGCCAGATGCTCCAGCAGATTGCTGACGAAGACGGCGTCCAGGGTGCCGCTCCCGATCGAGGGCAGGGGCACCACGGGCGCGGTGATGACTTCGACTCCGGGGCCCGCGCAGGCCGCGGTGTCCGGATTCATATCGATGGCGATGCGCCGCTTGGCGCGGATGTGGTTGATGAATTCGCAGTAGCCCGCGCCCAGGTCCAGAACGGCGCCGTCGACGGGGAAGAAGCGCTGCAGCCAGCCGGCCAGGATGGCCCAGAGCTTATCCTTGGAAGCCTTCTCGCCGGGATTGAATCGGACGCGGTACAGCTCGCGGACGCCGTCGAGCGCTCCCATCTCAGTTTCCTTTCCGCGCGGCGGCAGCGATGAATTGCCGCCATTCCGCATTGCCTAGCGGGAAGGGGCGAGAGGAAGCGCGGGCGCGCGGGTCGCCGCGGAAAGGTTCATGGCACGCGTTCTCCCCCTGCGGATTGCCGTGATCGACCACGCGCCAGGGGACGCGCGCGAAAGCGATGCGGGCCGTGCCGGAATCCAAAGCCGGGTAAGCCGAGGGTTGCAGCGAGCGGCGCCAGGGCAGGCCCGATTCCACCACGGCCCCGTCCCCTTGCACGTAGCAGGTGAAATCGTCCTTCTCATGGTGGGGATTGTCGTCGCGGATCAGGGTGAAGAGCTTGAAACCCATGTATCCGAAGGTCGCGCCGGTCATCCGCTCCGGGGTGAGCGAACCCTTCCGTTCCAGCCGCTCGAAAGCGACGTCCGCCAAAGCGTTCTTGTCCATCAGCACCTTATATAGATAGGCATAGCCCACATTGAGGGCGAGGGCGGCCGCGCAGAGCGCGGGGGCGAAGGGCAGGGGCCTCGCATCCGCCGGGCGATCGCGCAAGGCGATCCACGTCGCCAAGAGGGCGGGCTCGGCCAGGTAATAATCCCACATGAATCCGAGCAAGGAGGAAATCGCCAGATAGGCCATGCCCAGGAAAAGATAGGCGTCCGGCTTCAGGCGCCGGCGATCGAGAAGCCATAGGGCGGCCAGCACGATCCCGGTGAGCAGGATCTGGAGGCGGCCGCCACGGTCCAGGGATCCGATGAGAGGGGTCTGGAACCAGACCAGGGATGCCCGGGATCCGAAGGCGAGGAGAAGCAGGGCGAGCGAAGCCGCCAGGGGAAGCAAGGGCCGGCTCAGATTGGCGCGCAGCGCTTCCAGGGGCCGGACGCCTCCCACGGCGATGCCCGCCAGGGAGAGAAAGCCCGCGCCCAGGAGTTGGGCCACGGCGATCTGGCGCGCTACCAGCCCGGCTTGTTTCGAGGAGGCCGGAAGCACATGCAGGTTGGCGTTGAACCAATTTACGTTCATCGCGGCGCGGAGCGCCGCCAAGGCGAGCAGGGAGAGGATCAGGTAGATCGCCACGCGCGCATCGGGCTTGCGGCCCGCGCGCAGGGCCATGGCGGAATCGAAGAGCGGAAGGGCGAAGAGGACCAGGCCGTTCTGCCGATCGGAGATCGCCAAGGTAGCCAGCAGGAAGAAGAGCCCCAGGCGGCCGGAGCGGTAGGCGAAGAGGGCGCCCAGGAAGCAGGCCAAGGTGGGCAAGGCCCCGTGGTAGTCCAAGGACTTGTGCAGGTAGAGGGGAAACGTGGCCGTTACCATGGCCCAACCGGCCGAGGGCCAGGGGCCGAAGCGATCGCGGAAGAGGGCGTAGAAAAGGATGAAAACGGCGGCCGCGAAGAGGGCGAGCAGGCCGTAGGTGGCGAGGTAGAAGTTCCCCGTCAGCAGGTAGACGGCCGAGCTCGCGGCCGTGAGGAAGGCGTTGTGCGGACCGATGAAATCGTGGGTGAAGAGGCGCCCGCGGGCCACGGTCTCCGCCACGCTTTCCATATAGGCGAAATCGTCCCCGCGGGTATAGGTCCCGTGATAGCACAAGGCCTGGTAGAGGGCCAGGTAGATCGCGAAAGCGGCCAGGAAGGCCGGTTCCAGAAAGCGCGGGCGTGCGGCATTCTCCGGCATGGGGAGATTGTAGGACCCGATCCGCCGCGGATCAAGGAGGACGCGTTGCGCGGCGATCCGGGCGGATGCGACAATGGCGGTGGACCCAACCATGACCGCGCCTCCGCATTCCCCGCCGGCTACCACCTTACGGGCCGATCCGGCGGCCCTCACGCCGGCCGGTTGCTATGCCTATTTCCTGATCAAGTACCATTCCCCCGCCTACGCCGCGGTCGGCTTGCTGGCCTTGGCCGCCTTTTACTTCCTCTATCTGCGCTGGGACCGGATGTCCCGCCCCTGGATGGGCCCGCTCGCCTTGGCAGCCACCTCGGCCGGCCTGTTGGGGTTGGGCTACTGGCAATTCGCGCAGTTCGCCGATCAGGGCGATCTCGACCAGTCCCATTACGCCAATTACCTGTGGAACATCGCGCACGGGAATTTGCATTACGCATATCACGGGATGAATATGTGGGCCGTGCACGCGCAATACTCCAGCGTCCTCTGGATCCCGGTCCTACTATGGATCGGGCCCGTGGGCCTTAAGCTGGGCCAAGGGTTTTGCCTCGTCGCCGCGGCCCTGTTGGCGGCCCGCCGCCATCGCTCCCGCCCGGACTTCGCCGCCTGGGCCGCCGCCGCCCTGCTCCTCACCCCCGCCGTCGCGTCGCAATTCTTCTACGGCTTCCATCCGGAATTCATCGCCACGCCCGTCCTGGTCCTGGCCTTGGGAGCCTATCGCGAGGAAAAGCTGGGCCGCTTCCTGGCCTGCGCCCTCTTCCTGGCGTGCAGCAAGGAAGTCTTCACCCTGGCCGTCGGCGGCATCTTGCTGCTGGCCTGGATGGAAAGAAGATGTTGGAAGTGGATCCTCCTTCCGGGCCTGATCTGCGCCGCCGTGATGGGCCTGTACTGGTTCATCATCGTCCCCGCTTTCGCGCCCGAGGGGAATCAGCTCGGTTACCTCATGCCCGCCTCGATGGGGAGCCTGCTCGGGAACCTCTGGAGGCCGCATACCACGGCCTATTTCCTGCATCTCTATGGGCCCATGCTTCCGCTGTTGATCCATATGCCGCGGCGATACCTCATCCTCCCGGTTCCCTTGATGCTGTTCTACGCCGTATTCCCCGATCCCGCCTTCATGATGATGTGGGTCTGCTACGCCTTCCCTTTGGTGTTCCTGGCCGCGGCCGGGCTGGTGCTTGAGAAAGACGCCGCGCAACGCGTTCCCACGAGGGCCTTGGCGACGTGGGCCTGCGCGGCCTTGCTCAGCTATCCGCTCTGGCGCGAGAGCTTCAGCTTACCCCGGCCCAATCCCGCGCGGGAAGCGGTGGCGCATTTGGAAACCGTTATACCCGAATCCGCGGCGGTGGTCGTGAACGGACCGTTCACCGCGCGCTTCACGGCCCGCGCGCGCGCCGAAGCCTTCGGCTGGAACCATCGCCCCCTGGAAGCCTATGACTACGCCATCCTCGACACGGCCTTCAAGCCGGACTGGCTCGTGAACGCCGACTCGCTGTCGCAAACCGCCGCGCGGCTTTCGGCGTCCCCGGCTTGGTCCCGCGAGTATTCGCAAGGCGGAGTGCTGCTGTTCCACCGCACCCGGATCCTGATCTTCCGCCGCACCCCTTAGTTTCCGGAAACCTTTCCCTTCAGGGTCCGGATATACGCGTCCCATTCGCCATCGTTCAGGGGATAGGAGGGCGCATGGAATTCCGGGTCCAGGCGCAAGGCCCGGCCCAGAGCGGCTTCTTCCGCTGCGGGACCATGGACGTCGACGACGCGGTAGGGCACGGTCGCGAAGCCGATGCGGCAAAAGCCCCCGGCCAGGGAATCGGCTCCGGACGGCAATTCGCGCTTGTAACCGCGGCGCCAAGGAAGGCCGGTCTCGACGATGATCCGATCGCGACGCACGTATCCCAGGAATCCCAATAGCAACCCGTCCGTTTGCCCGTCATGGGAGGCGTAGTAATCGAAAAGCTTCCATCCCAACTGGCCGAACGAGGCGCCGGTCATATCCTGGACGCGGGCGCGGCCTTCCCGCTCCAGATGTTCCAACTCCGCGATCGCCACCCGCTGCTTGTCGGATTGGACCTTGTACAGGTAGGCATATCCGCAGTCGGCGGCTAGAGCGAGGGCCAAGGCAACCACGACGTAGCTAGGCAGGGTCGGCGCAGGAGTTCCCTCCAGCGCCAACAACAAGGCCAGCACGGAAATCTCCAGGAAGTAATAGTCCCACCAAGTCCCGCGCAGGGAGGCGAGGAAGACGTAGGCCGCCATCAAGGCCAGATACGGGGAAGGCCGCAGCGTGCGGAAATCGAGGAGGGGCAAAAGGACGAGGAGGATCCAGGGAAGTGCGCGGTTGACCTGCGGCCAGCCGGCCATTCCGAACAAGGGCGTATCGGTAAGCAATAAGGACGGGCCCCAGAATGGGATCAGGGCAAGGAGGCCCGCGGCCGCGAGGGCGGGCCATAACCACTTCCGGGATGCCGAGCTATCGGCAAAAGGAGGGCTAATGAATGCGCGGCTGATTAGGGCCAGGCCGATGGGTGCGCGGCCCTTGAAGGCCCGGCCGGCTACGCATGACGCGATGGAAAGGCATCCAAGGGCCAGATAGGCGCCGACAGCCAGGGCCAGGATGGCATGGCCAGCCAGGGCGGCGAATGGCTCGCTGCGATAGGGTGCATGCGCGGCGGCGAAGGTCCGGTTCATCGAAAAGGCCAAGGCCGCGGCGGCGATGGCCCAGAGCGCGGTCCCCCGGGGTATCGCCCGGGTTACCCCTCTACCATGCCCCGCCTCACGCAAGGCCTGCGCCCAGGGAAGGACCAGCAAGCAAACCTGGTTCTGCCGATTGGCGAAGGCCAGGAAGGCGGCCGCGAAGAACCAGCCCCAACGCCGCGCCTCGAAGGCGATCAGGGCGATCAAGACCAGGTCGAGCGTGAAGAAGGCGGCGTGGAAATCGGAGGCCTTGGCGAAGAAGAGCGGGCAGGCGGCGACGGAGAGGGCCAGCAGGGCGGCATGGCCAGGTCGCAGGCGGGCCGCGAGCAGTCGGGCCAGTAAGGGATAGAAGGCCAGGGCGCAGAAGGCCTGGAAGCCCCAGGTGGCGGCCAGGAAGCTGCCGGTGAGGGCGTAGAGCAGGGCGCAGGCCGCGGAGAAGCAGGCCGCATAAGGCTCCAGCCAATCGTACGCATAGGGACGATGAGAGGCGAGGGTTCCCAGCACGCTCCGCAAGTAGCCGAAATCGTCCCCGGAAACCACGCCGGGATGGAAGCCGAGGGCGAAGTAGAAGAGGGCGTAGGCGGCCCAGCCCCACAGGTAAGGCCGCAGTCCCACGGCGGTCAGGCCGCCTTGGGGGCCGCTCGCAGGAGCCCGCTTTTGTCCCGCGTGAAGCGCGCCTTGAAGGCCAGCCCGTACCAGTGCAGGTAGTTAGGCAACCATTTCCACAGGCGGAACTTGGATTCGCCGCCGGAACGATCGCGCCAGGTGGAAGGCACCTCGCCGATCTTGCAGCCCAGTAAATGCGCCTTGATCAGGATCTCCATGCCGATCTCGAAACCGCCGCTGCTTTCGATGTGGATTCGTTGCAGCAAGGCGCGGCGGTACATCTTGAAGCTATTGGTCACGTCGTGGGTGGGCACGCCGGCCAGCCAGAACAAGGTGGTCCCCGCCAAGCGCGAGAGGGTCTTCTTGAAAAGGGGCCCGCCGATCTGGCGTCCGCCCTTCATATAGCGCGATCCGCAAACCACGTCGCAGCCCTCGTCCATCTTGAGGAGCATGGCGCGCACGGCCGTCATATCGTCGGAAAGGTCGCCCATGCATACGAGGCAAAGCTCGCCCTCGGCGGCTTCGAAACCGGTGCGGATGGCGTTCAGCGCCCCGCGCCCGTAACGGTTCTTCTCGGTCCGGATGCCGCCATGGCCCTTATCGACGTAACGGCGCAGCGGAGGCAAGGTATCGTCCTGATCGAAATCGTACACCACCAGGATGCGGTGGGGATGGTCCACTTTGCTTTGGATCTCTTCCAAGGTGCGGACGATGTTCTCGCCCTCGTTGTAGACCGGGATGATGATCTCGATGGGACCGGCCACTACATGCCCCCGGCGGCGATCTGGCGGCGGATCCAGGGGATGATCTCGTCCAAGGCGGCGTCCAGCCCGGTCTGGGCCGTGAAGCCGATAACGTCGCGGGCCTTGGCGATGTCGGGCACGCGCAATTGCACGTCATGCGAGAAGGGCGCATCGCTTTCGTAGCGGAAGGGCTTGCCGGGATTGATCTTCCCCCAGATCATGCGGGCCAGTTCCAGCACCGTGGTGCTGGTCCCGATGGAAAGGTTGAAATCCTCGTTCCGGGCCCGCTCCGATTCCATCGCCAGGCGGATGCCGCGGGCCAGATCCCCGCCGTAGGTATAATGCCGCACCTGGCTGCCGTCCCCGAGGATGCGCAAGGGATCCTGACCCTTGAGCGCCTTGGCCACCAGATCGGGCACCACGTGGGTCATGGCCAGGGTGACGTTCCCCGACTTCACGTCCGCCCCGCCCAAAGCGCGCTTCTCGCCCGTTCCGATGCAATTGAAGGGCCTTAGGATCGTATACGGAAGCTGGTATTGCTGCCAGGCGCCCAAGGCGAAGTACTCGGTGGCCAGCTTCTGGAAACCGTAGGTGGAAAAAGGCGGCGGGCATTCCTTCTGATGGCCCTCGGGAGAAGGGAAGCGGACCGCGTTCTCGAAAACCATGGAAGAGGATAGGACGGTGATCTTCTTCAGGCGGCCGAGCTTATGGGCCCAGATGGCCGCGTCGAAGGCGGATGCGGTTATGCGCTCGTTCTCGGCCAGGAGATCGTACGCGTAGGCGTGGAAGTAGGAGATGCCCCCGATCATGGCGGCGCAGGCCACGAAATGATCGCACTCGGCGATGAGATCCTTCAGCAGGGCCGTATCCTTGGCGTCGCCCCGCACGTGGCGGTAGCCGGGATTCCCGTCGTAGCTTTTCTCCACCTCGCCGTACTTGGAATCGTTGTCGAGGCCGACCACCTCCCAGCCCCGCTCCAGCAATTCCTCGATCAGGTAGCCGGCGATGAAACCTTTTGAGCCGGTGACCAGGGCCTTCATGCCGCGCCCCGCAGGAAGCTGGGGAAAGGCAGGCAATCCCATACGTCCACCACGGGTTTGCCGCGGAAATCCATGGCCTTGTAACGGGCGTGCGGCGCCCCGATGAAGATCAGGTCGCTCTCGCCGAGAAGGGTTTCCGCGGGCACGAAGCCCGCGTCGCGCACATACGGGTCGGAACAGAGCACCTCGGCGGCCTCGATCTCCAGCACCTTGCGCAGCTTATACGACAACGATTCGCGCTTATCATCGCTCTCCGCCTTGAAGGCCATGCCCAGTATCCCCACCTTCTTCTCGCGCAGGTCCATGCGCTTCTTCGCCTGCTCGACAAGGTAGTTGGGCAGGCCTTCGTTAACGAGCATGGCCCCGTGGCCCAGGAAGAACTTGTTATTCGTGAAGGCGGACAATTGCATGGTGTCCTTGAACAGGCAAGGTCCTGAAGCGAAACCCGGCTTCGGGAAATCGGCCAGGCGCGGATACTGGTGGGTCATGGCCTCGTAGATACGGTGGAAATCCACGCCATAATCGCCGGCGATCATGTAGAACTGGTTGGCGATGGCAAACTGGATATAGCGGTAGGAGTTGGTGAACAGCTTGGTGAGTTCGGCCTCCAAGGGGGTGGTGACCACGATGTCCGGGGTGAGCGTCCGGAACAAGGCGGAGGCGGCTTCCACCGCATCGGGATGGAATCCGGAAACGATCTGCGGCAGGGAATGCAGTTCTTCCAGGGCCTTGCCCTGGGCGATGCGCTCGGGGCAGAAGCATACTTCCACTCCCGGGCAATGCTTTTGCAGGTCGGTGCGCACGTGCTCGGTGGTTCCCGGGTAAAGGGTGCTGCGCAGGATGACGATCTGGCCGTCGCGGAGATGCGGAGCCAGTTCCTTGGTCAGGCGCTTCAGGGATCGGAGTTCCGGATTGAGATGGGGATCCACCGGCGTACCGATGACCACCACGACGTGCTTGGCTTTTCCCGCGACGGCGGAATCGGTGGTGGCCGATAAAGTCTTATGGATGACCCGTCGTAAGGCCTCGTCGGCGCCCTTGTCCATGAAAGGCATGACGCCGCTCTCGATGGGTTCGAGGGCCGCAGCGTTGATATCCTGGATCACCGTCTTCAAGCCGCGATCGGCGAAGGCGATGGAAAGCGGAAGGCCCACATGCCCCGCTCCCCCGATCACGCAAACGTCGTATTCGAACCGATCCGTCATGCGATTGTCAATCTCCCGCCTCCCGGAGGCCGCGTTCCCCCCATTATGGGCTTTCCGGGGACGGAAAGACAATGCCGTACCCCCTAAAAACCCGGATCCGGCCGGCATTCCCGGCGCGCAAAAGCGTATCATCTGGCCGAACCACCATGGCCGGACCATGACCCAGTATGTCGCCAAGCCCTGCCTATTCTGCCCAGGCGGAGCCTGCTTCGAAGAGTTGTATCCGCGGAACTTCCGCGACGAAGATCTCAATCCCGCCGTCTTCTCGGCGCGGCGCGTCACCGAGCATTTCCATTACCGCATGGTCCGCTGCCGGGAAACCGGCCTGGTTTTCTCGCGCGAGGTGCTTCCGGACGCCATGCTGGAGCAGTTGTACGCAGAAAGCCATGTCACCTTCAATGCCTATGCCGGCATCATCCGGCGGGATTACTGGAAGCCCTTCGCGCCTTTCGCCGCCGAAGAGGAACGGGGCGCGGCCCTGGAAATCGGATGCAGCACGGGGTTCTTCTTGGAAGAGTTGTTGGACCGGGGTTACCGGGAGGTCCACGGCTGCGAGCCCAGCGCCGAGGCCCGCCGCCTGGCCTCCCCGCGCGTGGCCGGCGCGATCCGCGGCGGGCTCTTCTCGGACAGCCTATTCCCGGACGCCCGTTTCGATCTGGTGTGCTCCTTCCAGACCCTCGATCATGCCGCCGATCCCGCCGCCATGCTGGCCGCCTGCTTCCGCAAGACCCGCCCCGGGGGATTGCTTTACCTCATCGTCCATGACGCCGAGGGCCTGCAAGCCCGCCTCTTCGGGGAGAAATCGCCCATCATCGATGTCGAGCATATCTACCTGTTCAGCCGCAAGACCTTGGCCCTGGCGGCCGCCCGCGCCGGCTACCAACCCTTAAGCGTTTTTCCCATCCGCAATTCCTATCCCCTGGAATATTGGATCACCCATGCCCCCATTCCCTTCCGGCGCGCCATCGCCAAAGCGGCGCAGGCTTCCGGGCTGGGCCGCCTGCGCCTCCCTTTAAGCCTCGGCAATATCGGGATGGTGGCCCGAAAGCCCGCCGAAGGGTAACCTTCGGGTTGCGGGACGCCGCCATCCTTTCCCCTGGCCCCCCGCTCCGGGGCTACCCTATAATGGCGGTGTGGAATCGCGGCCCGGCCTCTCGGTCATCGTACCCGTATATAAGAGCGTGGAATGCTTGCCGGATTTGTACCGGCGCCTGGGGGAAAGCCTATCGGGAACGGGACTGGACTACGAGATCCTCCTGGTGGAGGACGGCGGCGATGATGGATCGTGGGAATTCCTCGTGGGCCTGGCCGAGCGCGATCCCCGGGTCAGGGCCATCAAGCTGAGCCGCAATTTCGGGCAGCACAACGCTCTCCTCTGCGGCATCCGGGCGGCCCAGCACGCGATCATCGTCACGATAGATGATGATTTGCAGAACCCTCCCGAGGAAATCCCCGCCCTGCTGCGTAAGCTGGAGGAAGGCTACGACGTGGTGTACGGCGCGCCGGATCGGGAACGGCACGGCATGCTACGGGACATGGCCTCGGTGATCACCAAGATTGTGCTACAAGGGGCCATGGGAGCGGCCACGGCCCGCAAGGTCAGCGCCTTCCGCGCCTTCCGCACGCGCCTGCGCGCGGCCTTCGAACATTTCCATGGCCCTTACCTTTCGGTGGACGTTCTGCTCACCTGGGGCACCGCGCGTTTCGCCTCAATCATCGTGCGGCACGATTCCCGCCGCGCCGGGGTTTCCCATTACACCTTGGGCAAACTGTTCAACCATGCCATGAACATGATGACCGGCTTCAGCACCCTCCCCTTGCGGCTGGCGAGCTGGATGGGCTTCGCCTTCACCTTCCTGGGGTTGCTGGTTTTGGCCTACGTGGTGGGGCGCTTCCTGATCCAAGGCGGCGGAGTGCCCGGCTTCCCCTTCCTGGCTTCCATCATCGCGATCTTCTCCGGGGCCCAATTGTTCGCCCTCGGGGTCATCGGCGAGTACCTGGCGCGCATGCATTTGCGATCGTTATCTAAACCCCCTTACGTGGTCGAAGCCCGGAGCGTAACCGCGCGCGAAGGGTTCGCCGCGGGGTAAGCCGATGGAACGCTCCCTCGAACCGGATCGTCTTCCGGAACCCATCCCTTTCAACCGTCCCTTCATCGCGGGCCGCGAGCTGTACCATATCGCCCAGGCCGTGCTGAGCGGGCATCTGGCGGGGAACGGGGAGTTCACCCGCAAATGCCAGGGCTGGCTCGAGGCGCAATCAGGCTGCGGCAAAGCCCTATTGACGGCTTCGTGCACGGGGGCCCTGGAGATGGCCGCCATCCTATGCGGAGTGGAACCCGGCGACGAAGTCATCCTCCCGTCCTTCACCTTCGTGTCCACGGCCAACGCTTTCCATCTGCGCGGCGCCCGCTTGATCTTCGCGGACATCCGCCCCGATACCTTCAATCTCGATCCCGCATCGGTGCAGGAAAGGATCACGGGCAGGACCCGGGCCATCTGCGTGGTCCATTACGCGGGCGTGGGCTGCGACATGGAGGCCTTCGGCGGCATGACGGGAAGCGGCAAACCCATCCTGGTGGAAGACGCCGCCCACGCCCTCGGGGCCTATTATAAAGACAAGCCCCTGGGAAGCTTCGGGGCCCTGTCGGCGTATAGTTTCCACGAGACCAAGAACTTCATCGCGGGCGAAGGCGGGGCGCTGGGTGTGAACGATCCCGCCTTGGCCGATCGCGCCGAGATCATTTGGGAAAAGGGGACCAACCGCAGCCAATACTTCCGCGGGCTCGTCGACAAGTACACGTGGGTGGATATCGGTTCATCCTATTTGCCGTCGGAACTCATCGCCGCCTTCCTGTACGCCCAGTTCGAGCAGGCGGAAGAAATCACGCGGCGCCGCCTGGCGAGCTGGAGCTATTACCGCGCCGGCCTTTCCGATCTGGAAGGGTCCGGCCGCGTCCGCCTGCCCGTGGTCCCCGCCGATTGCCGCCACAACGCCCATATGTTCCAGGTCCTCCTGGAAACGCCCGCCGCGCGCGACGGCTTGATGGAGCACCTGCGCCGGCTCGGCATCATGGCCGTCTTCCATTACGTCCCCCTGCATACCTCGCCGATGGGGCGATCCTTGGGATATCGCGACGGCATGTTCCCCGTGACCGAATCGATCAGTTCCCGGGTCCTGCGGTTGCCGCTCTACTATGATCTCACGACCGCGCAGCAGGATCGCGTGATCGCCGGCGTCCGCGGGTACCTCGGGGTGAAATGATGGCGAGGGACGGTCTGGGGGCGCGGGCACGCATGGCCGCGCGGGCCCGCCTGGCCGGACAACTCGCAGGGCCATTGGCCGCGGCCTGGTTGGCCCTCCCCGACATGGGCCGGCATGCGGCGCATAAGGCCATCTTCCTGATCCTGGTCCTGGCCGGAACCGCCTGGGCCTGGACGCGGCCCTCCCGCCTGTTGGCCGCCCCCGGGGGCCGAAGGCTTCCCTTCATCCTGTCCATGTTGGCCCTATGCGGGGCAACGGCGGCCGGCATGTTGGCGGTCTCCAACTTTTCCAACTTCGATTGGGGCGATATCTCCTTTTATCTCTCCAGCTTCCGTTCCTCTCATGGATGGTTGCCGGGCGAGAACGCCGTCAGCGGCCGGCTCTTCCTGGCGCACCATTCCGAATTCTGGTGCATTCCGGTGGGATGGCTGTTCCGCCTCGCGCCCGGGCCCTATATCGTGCAGGCCGCGCAAGCCGGCTTCGTGCTGGCTACATGGGCAATCGTCCGATCATGGATCAAGCGGACAACGCGGGATGAAGCCTGGGGGGAATGGTTGGCCTTCGCTTTCGCGCTTTCGCCCTGCCTGATCGTCCCGCTCCTGAAAGGCTTTCATGGAGCGGCCACCGCTCTGCCCTTTCTGGCTCTGGCCGCTACGGCTTACCACGATCGGCGTTGGCGCATCTTCCTGCCCGCTCTGCTGGGCCTGATGCTGGCCAAGGAAGTCTTCGCACTGACCGCCATAAGCCTGGGCTGCCTCGCCCTGTTGCAACGGAGGCCTTGGCATTGGATCGTGATCCCAGTATCGATCGGCCTCGCTTACGGCCTGTTCCTGCGTTTCTGGTTCTTCCCGCATATGCTGGGCGACTCCGGGTATTTCTACTCCCACCTCGGGCAGGATTGGCGGGCGGGAATGCATCGCGTGCTTTCCGCGGATTCGGCCCCCTATGCCATCGCCATCGTCGTAGCGGGGGGAGGCGCGGCCTGCTTGCGCAGTCCATATGTCCTGCTTGCCCTTCCCAGCCTGTTCCTGAACGTTTACCTGGGCGGCACCTTCGCCTCTCCGGCCTTCCATTACGTGATCGAACCCGCCTTCTGGGCCTTCTTCGCGGGCATCGCGAGCCTGGCCCGGCGGCCGCGCGAATCCGAACCGGTGAAATCCGGCCTGGTCGGCGCCCATTCGGACCTCGCCGATTCAGGTACCATCCGTCTCATCCCGGGCCGGGCCGCGGTTTCCTCTATCGCTTGCCTGTTGCTGCTAGCCCTGGTTTCTCTGCGCGGGCTTCCCCTGTATCTGCATCATCCCTACGCCGCATCCTACCAGGCGGCCTTGGCGCGCATCCCGGAAGGCGCCACGCTGTCTTCCGGAGTGCCGCTGGACGATCGGCTTTGGAAAACGGGCCGGTGGTATTGGATCCATTACGGCGGAGAAGCCTGGCTCTGGTATTCCGCGGATGAGGCATGCCTTTCGGGACGCTATGCGCTGCTTCCCTTGCTCCCGGGCCCGATGTCCATGTTCGATGCCGATGAACGATCCCGGATCCAGGCTTGCCTGACCCGCCTGCGGGCCGATACGGCCTATGCCGAAATCTGGTCGGATGGGACCTTGGCGCTCCTGCGCCGGCGCGCCGAATAGACCGAACCGGAGGGCCCGGGATGCGCCCTAGGTATCTTCGCTGTTACCTAGCGGAGGCGCTACGGCCTTGCTCCGATGGGCTCCGCGGGCAGGCGCCCAATCGCCGGCGGACCGGCGGGGGGAAGGCGCCTCGCGCAAACGTTTCCAGGCCGCCTCCGCGATCCGAGCGGGCGAAATCCCGTGCAGGTGGTTCATGAATTCCTGTCTCCCTTGCGCGCCCGTCGGGGAATCCGTGACGCCGCAGCGCGTTATCCGGCAGGCCAGGCCGTTTTCCGCGGCCACCTCGCAGGCCAGGGAACCCAGGCCGCCCGTGGCGTAGTGGCCTTCCACGGTTACGGCGAAAGGGAAGCGGGACATGAGGGAAATCAGATCCGCTTCGGGAGCGGGGCTGACGGAAGAGATGGCCGCCACCGTGCTGGCGACGCCGCGTTCGGCCAATTGATCGGCGGCGGCGAGGGCGGATCGCACCGCGGGACCCAAGGCCAGGAACAAGGCATCGCCCCCTTCCCGCACCACGTGCAAACGGCCGGGCTCGAAGCGCCCGTCCAAGCCGGGTACCCGGTAGACATCGTCTTTGCCGAGGCGGAAATAGGCCGGAGCCGCATCGTCGTGCAGGGCCAATACGGCGGAGCGGCATTGGGCCGCATCGGCCGGGGCTACGACCTTGAGGCCGGGAAGCATCCGCAAGGCGCCCACGTCCTCCAAGGCGTAATGCGTGGGGCCGGCATGATCGTACTCGAATCCGCCTCCCACCCCGATGATGCGCACCGGAAGGCGCTGCAGGACCGGCCCGTTGCGGATGAATTCATAGGGGCGCAAGGCGGCGAAGGTGGCGATGGAGTAGACGTACGGGATGAAACCGGCTTCGGCCAGCCCCGTCGCGACGCCCACCATGTTCTGCTCCGCCACCCCGACGTTGAAGAAGCGGTCGGGGAAGCGCTGCGCGAAAGGTTCCACGAAGAGATAGCCGAGATCGGCGGTGAGGAAAACCGTGCGCGGATCCCTTTCGGCCAGCTCCAGCAAAGCGCCGATCAAAGCCTTCCTCATGGCGCCCCCAGCCCGGACATGGCGGTCGCGTATTCCGCGTCCGACAGGGGCCAATAATGCCACTTAACCTGGCCTTCCATGAAACCGACGCCTTTGCCGCTCAGGGTGCGCGCCAGTACGATGCGCGGCCGGCTTCCCGCGCCCGTGGGATCCAGGCTGGCCCGCAAGGCGGCGGCATCATGCCCGTCGGCTTCGCGTACGTCCCAGCCGAAGGCCCGCCAGCGCGGGGCCAGCGGAGTAAGGTCGATGACTTCGCGAGTCGGGCCCATGGCCTGCTGGCCGTTCACGTCCACGATGGCGTCCAGGTTGCCGAGCTTATGATGCGCGGCGAACATCGCGGCTTCCCAGGTCGAGCCCTCGTTGAGCTCGGCATCGCTCAAGAGCACGCGCGCCCGCGTGCCCTGGCCTTTGAGGCGCATCGCCAGGGCTGCGCCGGCCCCCAGGGAAAGCCCTTGCCCCAGGGAACCCGAAGAGAAATCCACGCCGGGCAAATCCCTTTCCGGGTGCACCGGCAGCCTTCCGCCATCGGTGCAATAGGTCGACAGGGTATCGCGATCGATGCGACCGCGTAGGAACAGGCAGGCGTAAAGGGCCAGGGCGGCATGGCCCTTGGAAAGGACGAAGCGATCGCGGGCGTTAGCGTCGGCGGGGGAGTCGAGGCTCCCGTCGAAAAGCGCGGCCAGGATGTCGGCCACCGACAGGGCGGAACCGATATGCCCTACCCCCGCGCGCTTCGCCTGTTCCAGCACGATACGGCGGATGGCTTGGCCGGTAACCTGCGGATGGAGGGGAGAAGGGGTCATGGATCGCATTCCGTCTTCCCATTCTACCCCCCGCGGCCCGCGGGGTCCAGGGCCAGGAGATGCGCCGGAGCGGGCCGGAATGTTACAATCTGCCGTGAAACGGGCGCGGCTATGACGATGACGGATGCATGGGCGGACCTGGACGCCGAATTCCAGGCCCAGGTGCGGGGATTGCAGGGGCCCATCCTGGTCCTCGGGGCCGGGGGGTTCGTGGGCTTCAATTTGTTCGAAGCCCTGCGCTCGCTGCGCCCGGACGTATTCGCCGCGACCCACCGCCTCAACGCCGGCTGGCGCTTGGCCCGGGCCGCCTTGCCCGCCTCCCGACTGCTGGTCTGCGATCTCAATTACGCGCATTCGGTGCGGCACTTGGTCGAGACCTGCCGGCCGCGCACCGTTTTCAACCTGGCCGCGTACGGGGCCTATCCCCATCAGCAGGACGCCGAACTCATCTACCGCACCAATTTCCTTTCCACCCAGCATTTGCTCGAGGCCCTGCGGCCTTCCGGCTTCGACGCCTACGTGCATGCGGGATCTTCTTCCGAGTACGGACTGCGCGCCGCGGCCCCCCGGGAAAGCGATGAGCGGCAAGATCCACGCCTTGCCCGTGGTCAACCTGCGCCTCTATTCGGTGTATGGTCCTTGGGAAGAGCCCGAGCGCCTCATCCCGACCCTGGTGGAAAAGGCGCGCGAGGGCAAGCAGCCCCCCTTCGTCGCTCCCGGCATTTCGCGCGACTTCGTCTACGTGGGTGATGCCTTGCGGGCTTTCGCCGCCGCCGCCGCCCGCATGAAGCCGGCGCTGTACGGGGAATCCTTCAACATCGCCACCGGCACCCGCACCACCATGGCCGATCTGGCGGCGCTGGCCCGCTCCGAATTCGCCGTACCCGAGGAGCCATCTTTCGGTTCCATGCCCAACCGCCGCTGGGACGTGGAGGATTGGTACGGCAATCCCGCCAAGGCCGCCGAGTGCCTGGGCTGGAAGGCCCAAGTCCCGTTGGCAAAGGGATTGCGGGCCACTTATGACTGGCAGCGCGGCGTCGATTACGCCGGCCTCAAGGCCCTCAGCCGCAGCCAGGGAGAAGGCAAGGCCACGGAAATCTCGGCCATCATCGCTTGCTACAAGGACGCGCGCGCCATTCCCGAGATGCATGCGCGCCTGGCCGCCGTGTTCGCGGAGCTGGCCTTCACCTACGAAATCATCTTCGTGAACGATTGCTCCCCGGACGAAAGCCGCGAAGTGCTCCGTAAACTCTCGGTGGAGGACCCCAATGTGGTCGCGGTGGAGCATACGCGCAATTTCGGATCCCAATCGGCGTTCATGAGCGGGATGGGGGTGGCTTCCGGCAAGGCCATCGTCCTCCTCGACGGGGACCTCCAGGATCCTCCCGAGATCATCCCCGAGTTCATCGCCAAATGGCGCGAGGGCTACGACGTGGTCTACGGCAGCCGTATTAAGCGCGAGGCGCCTTGGCTCTTGAACCTCGCCTACAAAGGCTTCTACCGGATCTTCCGTCGCATGTCCTATATCCAAGTGCCCATCGATGCGGGCGATTTCTCGCTCATGGATCGCAAGGTGGTGGAGGAACTGCTGTCCCTGCCCGAGAAGGATCGCTTCCTACGGGGCTTGCGCGCCTGGGTGGGATTCCGCCAGATCGGCGTGCCCTATCTGCGGCCCGAACGCAAGTACGGAACCAGCACCAATAGCCTCCTGAAAAACGTCGCTTGGGCCAAGAAGGGAATCTTCTCCTTCACCTACAAGCCCTTGGAAGTGATGGGCTACGTCGGCGTGGCGCTTTTCTTCCTTTCCCTGTTCGGGATCGTATGGCAGGTCATCGACCGTCTCCGTCATCCCCTCATACCCTGGGGAGTCAGCACCATCATCAGCATCACCTTGTTCCTGGGAGGCATGCAGTTGCTTTGCATGGCCGTACTGGGGGAATACATCGCAAAGATTTTCGAGGAAGCGAAGGGGCGCCCGCTTTACATCCGCCATTCGCTTACGCATGCGGGCGTGGAATACCAGGGTCGTCAGCGCATCGGAGATTTCTTGGCCAACCGCCGCAACGGCGTCTGAGCTCCGCCCCAAGCCGAATTCGCTACGAGGGCCAGGCCCTCCCAGTCGGAAATCCTCACAACCAAAAATGGTGTACGATTTCGCGCTGCTTCACCAGGTAGCCATGGCGCTCGTAAAGAGCGCAGGCCGCAAGGTTCGCGCCTTGGGTGACGACGCTGGCGCGCGCGCAGCCCCGCGCGCGGAACCATTCCCCTGACGCGCGCATCAGCTCGGAGCCCAGGCCCCGGCCTTCCATGCCTGGCGCCACCGCGATGAGCCCGATGGAGCCTTCCCCGTCCCGGGCCGTAAGGGTAACGACGCTGACCGGATCCGCCACGCCGGGCAAAACCAATACGGCATCGGCGCGTTCTCCGGTCAGGGACTTGCGCATCCATTCGCGATACAGGGCGCGAAAGCCCTCGGCCGGGAAATGGGGATCGGTTTTGAATCGGGAATATTTCCCGGCGTGTATCGCCAGGTCCTCCAGGACCCGATCCCAACCCCGCCCCGTCGCATCCACCGCGCGCCCCGGAGCAGCCGAACCGATGGAAACGGCAGGGGTGGATGCCGCCGGCAGCGGATCCGCTAGGTACCTGACGCGCTCATCGACCCGCATCCCGCCCAGGGCAGAGGCCGCCGCCAAGCCTTCCTTATCCTCCGGAAGCGTATTCCAGTATGCGAGGCGGACGCCGCCGGATCGCAATGACTCCACGGCTTTCCCCAATGCCCCGGCGGGCAAGCCCGGGCGTAAGCGCGCGGTCGGGAAGCCGAAGCAGGCGGTGTCCCAGGGAAGCGCTTCCCAGTCCGGGAGCGGAGTCGCGGCCGTCATCCTTCAGGCCTTGGCAACCAGAACGACCGCGTCCGAAGGGATGCGGAGGGTATCGCGGAGGACGTGGACTTCCAGGTCCGGGAAAATCCCGCGCCCAAGGCCGGCATACCCTTCGGGCGTGCGGACGTTGCGGCCGCGATCACGGGAGACTACGTAACGGGCGAGTTTCCCTTGGCCGGCCACGAAGGCGGGATCGATGGTGGCCAAACGCCCGCCCGGCTTGAGCGACTGCCGGGCGCAATCGAAGACGCGCGCGGCTTCGGCGTCGTCCAAGTGGTGAAGCACTCCGAAGGCGATGGCGAAATCGAACTTCCCTTCGCCTTCGAGGCCTTGCGCCGCCCCATGCGCATCGACCCTGGCGCAGGTAAACCGGCCGCGCTCCCCATAACGCGCGCGCGCGGCTGCGATGTAATCCTCGCTGAAATCGAATCCCAGGTAACCGCAACCGTCGGGGAGGTAGGAGAGCATGTTCCCGGTACCGCAGCCGATGTCCAGGACGCGGGCGCCGGGGGAAGGGCGCAGGAACTCGTTTACGAAACGGCGACGGAGGGCGACGCCGCCGACCAGGTCTTGGAAGAAATCGTAGAACCAGGGCCAGGTCAGCAGCCGGCGGAGTCCGGTATCGTTCTGGGCCATGCCGGAATTGTACCGCCTTGGCGGATGGGGCTCAACCTCGATCGGGTTGTGGCCTTTAAACCGTGGTGAGCCAGCCGAACTTGTCGGCAGCTTCACCGTATTGGATCGCCTGCAAGGCCTTATAAAGCCGGGTCAGGGTCTCCCCCGCCTTGCCTTTTTCGCCGAAGGTGAACTTCTTATCGCGGTATTGGATCGAATACACGGGAGTGATCACCGCGGCCGTGCCGCAGGCGCCCACTTCCTTGAATTGTTCCAGCCCCGACAAGCGGATGGGTCCGCGCACCACCCGGAGACCCATGTCTTTCGCCAGCATCTGCAACGACTCGTTGGTGATGCTTTCCAGGATGGACGGCGATTCCGGGGTCTTGAATTGCCCGTCCGGGGTGATGCCGATGAAGTTGGAGGTCCCGAACTCGTCCACGTACAGGTTCTCGCGGGGATCGGCGAAAAGCACGATGGGATATCCCATCTTCTTGGCCACGATGCCGGGCTTGAGGCTGGCCGCGTAATTGCCGGCGCATTTGGCCCGACCGGTCCCTTTGGGGGCGGCGCGATCGTAATCCTCCGTCACCAGCGCTTCCACGGGTGCGAAGCCATCCTTATAATAAGGGCCCACCGGCGTCACCAGCACGATGAAGGAAAAGGTCGAAGAGGGCTTGATGCCTACCGTCGGCTCGGTGCCGATCAAAAGCGGGCGCAGATACATGCTGGCGCCGGTGCCGTGCGGAGGCAAGAAGTCACGATTCCGATCCACGGCCATGCGGCAGGCCTCGATGAAGAGCTCCGTCGAAGGCGCTTCCATGCACAAGCGATCGGCGGATGCGTGCATGCGCTCGGCGTTGCGCTCGGGACGGAACATCACGGCTTTGCCCGCCTGGGTGGTGAAGGCCTTGAGCCCCTCGAAAACGGCTTGGCCGTAATGCAGGCAATTGGCGGCGACGTGCATGGGCAAGTAAGGTTCCCGCTTGAACTCCAAGGGGCCCCACTTCCCGTCCTTGAAATCGGCTTGCGCGTGCCCGTTGGTCGGTAGGTAGGCGAATCCTAGGTTTTTCCAGTCAAGTGATGGCATGGGCGGCTCCTGATTTTACCAAGATAATAAGAGCCCCCGCGGGAATGGAGGCTCTTAATCGATGATTCGGCTTCATGGCGCCATGCGAGCGCCGAAGAATTCGGCCAGCTTCCGCAATTCTTCCGGTTCGCGGGCCTGCCCTGGCGCCAGGCCGACGCCGGGCGGGGCCCCCTCCGGCATTTCCGATACGGCCGGATGGACCATCAGCTCGAAACGCCGCTGCGGTTCGGCCAGCACCCGCTCCAATCCGAGGCGGTTCGCCTCCAAGGTGAAGGCGGTGCTGGTGAAGAATCCCAGGAAGGCGGGAGGCCTGCGGACCGCCCGCATGCGCGCCAGGGCTTGCAGCCCGGCCCCGAAGGGGAAGCGATAAACCATCGCGCGGCGCAAGCCCTCGTAGGGCACGCGCAGGCGGGGCACGTTGAATTCGCGTTGCAGGGAAAGGGCGATCCCCCAAAGGCCGGGCAGGACATGCAGATGCTGATGGCTGTCGAGATGATCGGGGTCCCTGCCGATGCGCCGCCGCAACTCCGCCACCTGGGCCCGCCACGACGATCGCAGGCCCGGCAGGGGAAACTTCCCGGTTACGTAGCGGGAGAGGAAATCGCGGAAATGACCGGGATGCTCGCGTAGTCCCGGCCCCGTCACGGCCAGATGGGCGCCCACCTTGACCGACGGGTGCCGCCGCAGCATCGCGCGCAAGAGTCCCTCGTGGAACGGATCGGTAAATGGATACACCGAGAAGGAGTTGATCAGGCCCTCGTCCAAGCATAGGGCGATGGCCATGGAAACCCGGGCGTCCAGCCCGAAGTCGTCGGCGTTGATGATGAGGTTGGCGGGAATCACGTGGCCGCCTTGGCGAGAATGGCTTCCACGCCGGTGCAGGCCAGCTCGTCGATCCAGGGAAGGGCGGGAAAGCCTACCGCCGGCAATCCGAACTTCAAGCGGAAATCCGGGCGGATGAGATAGCGATGGAAACGCTCCAGGCGCAGGCCCGCTGCGGGAAGCATTCGCCGGAACCCGCCTATCGTCAGCCGCGTTCGCAGCACGCTTTCCATATCCTCGGCCAAGGCCCGGTTCGATTTATAACTATTCCCTTCCAGGCGCAAGGCGCGCCGGAACCAGGCTTCGGGAAGCGCCTGGAGCCAGGGCACGTTGGCGAAGAACCCGGCGCCGTTATGCTGATGCCCGCCGAAGGGCGACCAGAAGGGCGCGAAGCTCGCGAAGATGATCCCTCCCGGAGCCAAGAGCGAAGCCGCCTTCAGGAGGGCGTCCGCCGCATGGGGCATATGCTCCAGCACGTCGCGCAGCACGATGAGATCGAAACCCCCGTCCGCGACCGAAAAGAAATCCCGCGCTTCCAGGACCACGCCGGCGGGCGCTTCGGCTTTCCCGCGCGCGATCATTTCCGCATCCAGATCGAGGCCCAGGGCCCGCCCCAACGGGTAGATTTCCGCCAGAGCGGCCAGGACGCCGCCGTAACCGCAGCCCACGTCCAACACCGCCTTGCCGGCCGGCCCGAATCCCTGGCGCGCCAAGGCCGGGATGAGCCCGATCCGGCACAGCTTTTTTTCGTAGGCGAAATAGTCCGTAACCAAGGCGTTACCGGGTGAAGCGAAGAAGGGAAGAAGGATTGAACGTACCGAGGGGATCGATGGCGCAACGGAATCCGCGTTCGCGGGCGAAGGCGGCGTATTCCGGGAAAGGCCGCATGCCGTTGAGCGCGCCGGAATCGCGCGTGCGCCGCAGGACCCGCACCATGAGCCACTCTTCCGCCACCGCGCGGAAGCCCGAAAAGCCCTTGGCCTCATCCAAGCTCTTGACCAGGATGACGCTGTCGGCGCCGGGAGCCAAGCGGTCCATGGCCCAGGCCAGCATCCGCAGCTGCAATTCCCATGGCATCAGGTAAATGACGTCCAGGAACAGGATATTGCCGAAGCGCTCCGGCAGGCCGGCTACCTCGCGGGCATCGCCCGGGAAGAAAGCCGGCTGATCAACTGACGATGGCTCGATGGATGCCCGGCCCGTAGACGCTCGGTCGAAGGACGGTCCGTTCGCATGCGCGGCATCCAGGCTGGCGCGCGCCGCCGCGATCTTGCGCTCGTCGATGTCCGTTCCGTAATACTTCAAACTCGATCCCGTCTCCCGCAGGAACCAGGCCAAATGCCCGAATCCGCAGCCCACGTCCAGGAGGTTGTCCGGCCCGGTCAGATGCTTCAGGAGTTTATCGTAAGGGCAAAGGTGCAGACGGCCGCGCAAATGCCAACGCTGGAAAGAGGAAGCCCGCGGATAGCGGGTAACGATGCGGTCGGCCAGGGCGGGATCCACGCCTCATCCTATCATTCCGGGCGGGAACGCTTCAATACGGGGATGCCGATGAGCCGTAGCGAGACCCCCAGGGAGCATGCCATTCCTAGCTGCCCTACACACTGTATAGACAATCATTGTCAATACAAAGTCTATACCGCCCCTTCCCAGGGTCCTCTCCCCTCCTCGCCTCCCGGAGCCGGCCGCACCGCCAAGCCCGCCAGGGCCGGGACGAATTGGCCCAGGCAGGTTTGCAGAAAGGCCGCCGCCACCGCCGCTTCCGCTCCCACGCCTTCCCGCGCCAGCAGCAGCATGGCCAAGCCCTCGCGCACTCCCAGTCCCGCGAAGGTGACCTGGAAGGAATTGGCCAAGGTCACCATCGCCATGATCCCGGCCAATCGCCAGGGAGCCGGGGCGGCCGGGACCAGAAAGGCCATCAAGAGGGCCATTTGCACCCAATCGAAAGCGAAGGCCGCGAAGGAAACCGCCCAAGCCCGGCGCCAGTCCCGCCCCGCGACCGTCTCGCCCGCCGCCAAGCCCTGCGCCACCGCGTCCCGCGCGCCCCGCAGCCGGGGTAACCGGGAAGC
The DNA here is from genome assembly GCA_019509785.1 of Fibrobacterota bacterium. Taxonomy (NCBI): domain Bacteria; kingdom Pseudomonadati; phylum Fibrobacterota; species Fibrobacterota bacterium. The sequence goes on from JAEKLQ010000033.1 coordinate 43,755, forward strand.
GACCCTGCCCGCCAGGCGCAACCAGGCCCGCACCGGCGAAAACAATGCCGCCGCCACCGCCCCGAACGCGAGACCCAAGGCCCCGAAATGCAGCGCCCAGCCCAGGCAAGCCCAAACCAGCACCGCCAGGAAATCGAGCCAATTGTCGATCAGTACCAGGCCGGGAACCCGCCAGCCGCGGGCCTCCGCTTGGGGCAGATAGAATCCCCGCGACAACTCCCCAAGGCGCCCAGGCGTGATCAGGCCCAAGGACAGGGCCCCCGCATAGCTCCGCAACGCCTGCCCATAGGTGATATCCGGTAGCAGGCCGCGAGCGAGCAGCCGCCATTTGAGCCCGCGCAGGGCCAACGCCGGCGCCGTGCATAGTCCGGCCAGCGCGAAGAAACCCCAACGCGGATGCAGCGCGGCGAGATCGATACGCGGGCGCGACCGCAGATACCAGAAAATGAATCCGAAGGTAAGGAGGGTCAGGAGCAGGCGGGCCCAGGCCCTGGGCCGGGCCACGCGATCAGCCCAAAGCCTTGACGATGGCCTCGCCCATGCCCTTGGTCCCCACCGTACCCATCATGGTTCCCGTGGGACCGGGCACCGCGATGTCCAGGGTACGTACGCCCCCGTCGATGGCCTTGGCCACCGCCGCCTCGATGCTGCGAGCGGCCGCATCCTCGTTGAAGGCGTAGCGCAACATCAGGGCGGCCGAAAGGATCTGGGCCACGGGATTGGCGATGCCCTTGCCCGCGATATCCGGGGCCGAACCCCCGGCGGGTTCGAACAGGCCGAATCCCGATTCGGAAAGGCTCGCCGAGGCCAACAGCCCCATCGACCCCGTGATCATGGCGCATTCGTCCGAAAGGATGTCGCCGAACATGTTGCCGCACAGCATCACGTCGAATTGGTGCGGCCACTTGACCAACTGCATGGCCGCGTTATCGACGTACATGTGGTTCAGCTTCACGTCCGGATATTGCTTCGCGACTTCCGTCACGACTTCCCGCCAAAAGACCATGCTGGTCAGCACGTTGGCCTTGTCGATGGACGTCACCTGCTTGCGCCGCAGGCGCGCGGCCTGGAAGGCCTTATGCGCGATGCGCTCGATCTCGGCGCGGGTGTATTCCTTGGTGTCCCAGGCGCGCTCCTCCGGTCCCGAGCCTTCGCGGCCCTTGCTGCCCGGCCGTTTGGAGAAATAGATGCCGCCCGTCAGCTCGCGGATGCACAGGATATCGAACCCCTCGCCCACGATGTCCGGGCGCAGGGGGCAGGCGGCGGCCAAGGCCTTGTACACCTTCGCCGGCCGCAGGTTGCAGAACAGCTTGAAATGCTTGCGCAACGGCAACAGCGCCGCCCGCTCAGGCTGCTTCTCGGGCGGAAGCGACTCCCACTTGGGCCCGCCCACCGATCCGAACAGGATGGCCTGGCTTTCCTCGCAGGCCTTCAAGGTCGCGGCCGGCAAAGCCTCGCCGTGCTTGTCGATGGCGCATCCGCCCACGTCGGCATACTTGTATTCGAATCCGAAGCCATGCTTGCGGCCCGCCGCATCCAGCACCTTCAAGGATTCCGCCATCACTTCCGGGCCAATGCCGTCGCCCGCCAATACCGCGATCTTATAGGTTTTCATGGAGGGCAAATATAACCCTGCCCCGCGCGACCCTACAAATCGGGAGGGGGAAGCCTCCCCCTCGCTCCAGCCTCCTCGGGCGCTCACCCGTTAGTCGCGTAGGGCCCTGCGGTGGCTTCCGCTACCCCCGCTGCGGGGGCTCCGCCCCGCAACGCCCCGGCGTGCCATAACCCATTGCATTAACGGAAAGCGGGCGGCCGCGGGCTTCATTCCGCGAAAACGATTTCCCCGGCCCGCTCCATCCTCGCCTTGCCGTTGGCATCCCGCTCCGAGAGATAAAGGACGGTTTGTTCTACCGTCGATTCGAATTTGGCGATGAAGTCCAGGAATCCATCCCGATTGAGATCGCCGCAATACAAGATGGCCGGGGGATTTTGTTCGTTGGCGAACTCGGTTCTCGAGGAGGCCTGCGCATCCTGGCCTCGCCGGAATATCCAATGCCATAGCTGCGGATTGGCCGAGTCCCGCAGCAGGGGGTAGGCGACGGTATCTTTTCCCAGGTAATAGGCGTTCAAAGCCGAATCAAACTTCGCGCGCGGGATCTTCCCTGGATTGATCCCGGGCAGGTCCCTGAACGCCAGGCCGCCGCAGGTATCCGCTTTCGGCCTGTTCAGGATCAGTTCATAGCTTACCGATAGATCGCTTTCCGAGGCCGATTCGAACGCATCGCCCTCGGATTTCAGGAAGAACAGGTACCGCTGTCTCACGCGATCCGCGCAGTAATCAAGGACGTTCCAGATTCCGGATTTCACGCGATGCCCGGGCAGGTAAGAGACAGGAGGCCCTTCGGAAACGGGGAAGATCTTGCCGGAATCGATGTCCGCGTAATGATTGTCGAGAGCGTAGATATCGAACGAGTCGATGGGGATGCTGCCGAAATCTTTCCGGGTCCGGATCACGGTCCGGGTTTTCGGCGTAGGCCTTTGATTGTCATGGATGTCCCGGCTTACCATACCATCCTTGTGCAGAATCCAGGATTTCAGGGAGTCGGCATAGCGGAAGGTGGTTATCCTTTTCCAATCCATCGTCGTTGTCGATCCGGATTGCTCCAAGGAAAAGAATCCTTGCTTGATGACCGTTCCCGAATAGGGGTCTAGCAACCCCGTGCCGCAAGCTCCGCACAGCACGGCGCTCCGGTTCACGAAGGCCTGCGCATAAAGCCCCCCGCCCGCTCCCAATAAACCCGCGATGGGACGGGGCTCGACCGAGTCCGCATCCGCGCTTTCCGGGCCGGCCTTCTTCGTGAAGACGAGGATCAGATCGGAAAGGGAATCCCGGTTCAAATCGCCGCGGATGGAATCCTTCAATACGAAGCCTTGGCGGGAAAAGACCTCGACAAAGGCTTCCACCCTAGCCGGACCTAGCGGCGAAGGCGGATGCCCATCGGCCCCGGCCTCCCCTTTCGAGAAGGAAATGAAAACGGCAATCGCCAACCCGGTGATCCGGGCATTGCCCGCGGATAATACCCGGGGAAAGGGTCGGAACATTCGCAAAGCTGTCCTTCCGAAAACGCAGCGTGAAAACGTACATTACTTTTCCGCCCGTTATATGGCCGGCTGAGACCAGCCAAACCGAACGCATCGCTCCCTGGAGGACCCACATGAAACGGTCAACGCCCCTCGCTTCCGGCACCCTCTTCTGCGCCCTCATGATCTGCGCCGCCCATGCCGGCGTCACCATCACCCAGCTCATGAAGCAACTCGATGGCGACAAGCCGCCCATGACCAACCTGATCCACCTCGAAGGCGACAAGGCCCGCATCGACATGGGCCAGAACCCCTCCAACTACGTGGTCTACCGCGGCGACAAGAACGCGTTCTGGATGATCGATACCCAGAAAAAAACCTGCACCGTCATGACCGAGAAGGATCTCGAAGCCATGCACGCGAAGAAGGACGCCATCATGGCGAAGTTGCGGGAGCAAATGAAAAGCCTGCCTCCGGAACGGCAGAAGATGATGGAAGAGATGATGGCGAAGATGGCGTCGGGCGGCGCCCAGGCTCCGCGGATCACCTATCGGAAAATCGGCGATGGCGGCAAGGTGGAGGGTTGGTCCACGGAGAAATACGAAGGCTACCGGGACAGCGCCAAGGTTTCGGAGCTATGGACGGCGGCGCCCAAAAGCATCGGCTTGCAGGAAGCGGATGTGAAAGTCGTCACGGACATGGCGAAGTTTTTCCAGAAGTTCGCCAAGGGCATGCCGGATCTGATCGGCAACAAGGAAAATGGCCTGGAGGGCGTGCCCGTGAAGTCCATCGGCTATAAGGACGGCAAGCCTACATGGGAAAGCGACCTGAAGAGCGTGAAGAAGGAAAGCCTGGACGCCTCCCTGTTCGAGATGCCCGCGGGCTTCACCGAAAACAAAATGGAGAAGATGGGGAAGCCGGAGTAACGGGCCGGGCCTATTTGATCAAGGCCTGCAATTCCTTGAACTCAGGAGTACCGGCCTCCCGCAACCACTCGAAAACCGCCATCTCGGTGCTGATCCGCTCCACCCCATGCCGGGACATCCGCTCCAGGGCCGCCTGCCTGTCCGCGGCCTTACGCGACGATACCGCATCCTCCACCACGTAGACGGAATAGCCGGAAGCGGCGAGCTCCAGGGCCGTTTGCAGCACGCATACGTGGGCCTCGATCCCGGCCACAACCACTTGCTTGCGGCGGGTCGAATCCATGGCTTCCCGGAAAGGTTCGCAAGCCGCGGAACTGAAGCACATCTTCGCAAGGTAAGCCTGCGAGTCCGGTAGCCAGCGTTTGATTTCAGGAACGGTGGGACCCAAAGCCTTGGGATATTGCTCGGTGGCCAGCACCGGCACCCCCAAACGCAAAGCCGCCCGGGCCAGGATCTCGATCCGCCGGATCACGTCGTCGAGCCCGGAAATGCTCGGGCGGAATTTTTCCTGAATATCGATCAAGGCCAGTACGGAATCGCCGGATCGCAAAAGGGAATCGGGGTTTCTCATAGGGAGGCCTCCAGGGGAGCAAAATAGAAAGGCCCGCCGGATCGCGCCGGCGGGCCTGGAACCGAGGGCCGCCGGCGTTGCCGCCGGGCCGTTTTTCAAACCCCGGAAGTCCTTTCGGACTTCGGGACGTTTCCCGGAACCTCGGGAAGGTTTTCAAACCTCTTTGGACTCGATCCACTTCATGTTCTTGCGCAGCTTGCGGCCCACCACTTCGAGCGGATGCTGCTTTTCCTTGGCTTCCCAGGCGCGGAAATTCTTTCCGCCGCTTTGCAGTTCGGTCAAGAAGGTCTTGGCGAACTTGCCGTTCTGGATTTCCTTCAGGACCTTCTTCATCTCCACCTTGGTCTTGGCGGTGATGATGCGCGGGCCGGTGACCATGTCGCCGAACTCGGCGGTGTTCGATACCGAGTAACGCATATAACTGAGGCCGCCCTGGTAGAACAAGTCCACGATCAGCTTCACTTCGTGCATGCACTCGAAATAAGCCAACTCCTCCGGATAACCCGCCTCGATCAAAGTCTCGAAGCCGGCCTTGACCAGCGCCGACAGGCCGCCGCACAAAACGCTCTGCTCGCCGAACAAATCGGTCTCGGTCTCGTCCTTGAAAGTGGTCTCGATGGCGCCGGCCTTGAGGCCGCCCACGCCGCGGGCATGGGCCAGGGCGATTTGCCGGGCGGTGCCGGTGGCATCCTGCTGGATGGCGATGAGGCAAGGCACACCGCCGCCCTTGGTGAACTCGCTGCGGACCAGATGGCCCGGGCCCTTGGGCGCGATCATGATCACGTTCACGTCCTTCGGGGGCTTGATGATGCCGAAGTGGATGTTGAAGCCATGGGACCAAACCAGAGTCTTGCCGGGCTTCAGGTTGGGCAGGATGTCGGCTTCGTACACCGCCTTCTGCACTTCGTCCGGCAGCAGGATCTGGATGATATCGGCCTGGGCGGCGGCCTCGGCGGCGGACACGGGCTTGAAGCCATGCTTGACGGCGAGCTTGTAATTGGGCGAACCCTTGCGCTGGCCGATGATGACCTTGACCCCGCTATCGCGCAGGTTCTGGGCCTGGGCATGTCCCTGGCTGCCGTAGCCGATCACGGCCACGGTCTTGCCCTTGAGGGGCGCCATCGACCCGTCCTTCATGGTGTACACTTTCAACGCCATCGCTTCGTCCTTTCCTGGCCCGACCCGAGATGGGGCGGCCCGTTTTCCCGTATCCTGAAAATCAGGGCGGGAATTTAGCAAAAAGGCGAAATTACCGGGAGGGACCCGAACCGCGCCCAGGTAAATTGAGCTTAAGTTCATAATACACCGCCTCGGAACGGGCGGCGCCGGATCGCCGAATCAAGGAGATTGAGCCCATGGGAAAAGACGCGACGCTTCGTGCCTGCCTGGCTGCCATCGCCTTTAGCGCGGCCTGGACTCCTCCCGCAAGGGCCTGTTGCGAAGGCCCGGACGGCCATTCCCTGGTCGGCTTCGGGCCGCGGGGCGAAGCCGTGGTTCAGGAAGGCTTGCTGGACCTGATGGTGGAAAGGACGTCGAACGCCGGTCCGGCCGGCGCTTCCGCATCCCTCAAGGTCCTTTCCCGGCGCCCGGTGGATACCGCCATCTTCTTCAATGACGGCATCGAACCTCGCGACAGCGTGGTCGCGAGCGTTTCTTACGACGGCAGCGGCATCCCCGATTCTTTTATCGATAGCACCTCGGGCGTCAGGCTGACCGCCGGCGATACGCTGCGGAATAGGATCGTTTTGCGGGTCACGATGAAAGGGCACCCCGCTGTCTGGATGTACCGCCCGGAATGCCGTATCCTGTCCACGGACCCCGCCCCCTTCCCCATCGCAGATGCCTTGTCTTCTCTCGGTCGCTACCTGGATACGGCTTGGGCGATCAACGGACAACCCAGGGGAATCGTGAAGGCGAAGCTGGGACCGGTCTTCACTACATCCATCGGTGGACCGGACGTTTCCTATACGGCGATGCCGACCGCCGATGCCTGGATCATCCGGTATACGTCGGGCAGCGGGGATTGCCCGGCAGGCTGCATAAACCACCAGAATACCTACTATCAGGTGACCCCCCTGGGAACCGTCTCGCTGACGAACGCGGACGCTCTCTTCGGCGGCGGCTGTACCCCTTTGTCCACCGTCGGTGCCCGTCCCCGCAAGTCCGTCTTAGGCCCGACATCCCGCTTCACTCCCGAGGGCCGGAAAATCCGGCGTTCTTCCCCGCCGCGCTCGGCGGCCTGGATCGAAGCGCCGCGGCCATAGTCCGCTGAACTCGTTCAAGGCAGGAAACGCCCGCGCTCCGAAGGCTTCGGCATGCGGCAGGTCTCGCGCTTCCCGAACCAACGGTAGCGGTTGCGCGCGACGAAATCATAAACGGTATCCCGGATGATACGCGGTATCCAAAGCAAAGGCACGGCCAGCCGCCATACGCCTCCTAAGCCCGCGATCACCCGTAGCGCCGCGTCCGACTTCCGGAACCAGCGCCCACGGTCCCAGAGCAAAAAGCTCCGCAGCGGATCGGAATCCCCCTGCGCGGGCGGGGGCCCGGGCGGCTGCGCTTCCATCGCCCGCATCGCCGTGGCCGTCTCGCCTTGCAAGGCCGCGATCCGGAATCGGCCCCGCCCATCGCGGGCCGCCACGAAATCGGCGAAACCGTTGCACAGGGCGCATACGCCATCGAAAAAAAGGATGGGATGTTCGTCGGGACCGATGCGCGGCTCGGGCATGTACCCAAGGTAGATCTTGTCCCTCCCCCCGGCACCCGCCCCATCGCGATCGCGATGTTGCAGGCGGCCATATTGACGTATGAACACTTTTATTGCTTCCTTTTTAGTCCCACGATCAAAGGATGTATAGAGTGAGGTTCGTAATACCCTTTCCGGCTCTTATCTGCGCTATCGCATTCACTTCCGCAAACGCCCAAACCGACTCGACGGACATGCGGAACCAGCGGAAGTGGGCCATCAGCGCCGAAATCGGGATGAACAGCCTGAGCAGCCTCGTGGGCCCGGTGGGGACCTATTATGCGATGCCGAGTTTGGCGATTGACCTCGGAGCCGGCCTCAGTTCCTCCGGGCTACGGCCCGGCCTGCGCGCGCGTTACCTGTTCACCCCCAAGGACAAGACCTCCTTCTACGGCGGGCTGGGATTGAAGTACGGTTTGGGATCGGGCAACCAGGAAGTCAAGGTCCAGGATTCGGATACCAAGGCCGATTTGAAGCTGGAGACCAAACCGACCACCTTCCTGGATTTCATGCTCGGAGTGGAATTCCTCGCCAACAACGGGTTCCTGGTTATCTCCAATCTCGGCTATTCGCAATTGCTTTCCGATAAGCCATATGAAATCACCGAAGGCGTCGCCAGCGATAAAGGCAAAAAGGTCCTAGACACCGTATTCGGCAGCGGTCTCATGCTTTCCGTATCCCTGGGAAAAGCTTTCTAACCGACCACCCGGGTCATTCCTTTCTTTCCCTTTATTCCCTTTCGCCCAATGGGCGGAGTTGGTCCGCGAATCGCGGGCGGAGACGGGCTGGGCGGGGCGCGGGGAGGCGAATCGAGGCGGAGCGCGTCACGGGAATCGGTAACGGGCCGATAAAAGCGAAAGCCCGCGCTCTTCAAATGCGCGGGCGACCTGATTCCCGGGACACGCGTAGACCTCGCCCATAGGCCAGCCTCGTCTGAGCCTCCCCGCGCCCACGTACAGCCCGGGACCAACCCCGAGCTTCGCGGCCCAACCCCCCGATTTATATCTTGTTCCCCATGTTCGAACAGCTTTCCGACAAACTCGAAGGCGTCTTCAAGCGCTTGCGGGGCCAGGCCCAGCTAACCGAAGAAAACGTGACCGAGACCCTGCGCGAAGTCCGCGTAGTACTCCTCGCCGCCGACGTCAATTTCAAGACTGCCAAGGATTTCATCAACTCGGTGAAGGAAAAGGCCATGGGGGCCGAGGTCCTCAATTCGCTTTCCCCCGGCCAGGTGATGGTGAAAATCCTCCACGACGAATTGGTCGCCCTGTTAGGGGGCGAATCCGATGAGCCGACTTTCCAGGGCACGCCTCCCGTCACCATCCTGATGATGGGCCTGCAGGGCTCGGGCAAGACCACGGCCTGCGGCAAGCTGGCCTTGCACCTCCGCAACCAGCGTAAGAAGAAACCGTTGCTGGTGGCCTGCGACGTGTATCGCCCCGCCGCCATCGATCAGCTCAAGACCATCGGCAAGTCCCTGGGCATCGCCGTTTACGACGAAGGCCTCGGCGACCCCGTACGGATCGCCGAGAACGGGCGCAAGTTCGCGAAAGACAACGGATACGATCTGGCCATCATCGATACGGCCGGCCGCCTGCAGATCGACGATGAGTTGATGGTGGAACTGGAGCGTATCACCGCCTTGCTCAAGCCGCAGGAGCGCTTCTTCGTGGCCGACGCCATGACCGGACAAGAAGCGGTGAACGTCGCCAAGGCCTTCAACGATCGCCTGGATTTCACCGGCGTCATCCTCACCAAGATGGACGGCGACGCCCGCGGCGGCGCGGCCCTCTCCATCAAGTCGGTCACGGGGAAACCGATCCGTTACGTAGGTACGGGCGAAAAGCCGGACGCGATGGAAGTCTTCCATCCCGACCGCATGGCTTCGCGCATCCTGGGGATGGGCGACGTGCTCACCCTGGTCGAGAAGGCCCAGGCCGTCTACGACGAGAAGCAAGCCAAGGCCCTCGAGAAGAAGTTCAAGCAGAACAAGTTCGATCTAGACGACTTCCTCAACCAATTGCGCCAGGTCAAGAAGATGGGATCCCTCACCGATCTCGTCTCCATGATCCCGGGCATGTCCAAGATGGCGGATGCCAAGGTCGACGACAAGCAATTGACCCGCGTGGAAGCCATCCTCAGCTCGATGAACGTGAAGGAACGGCAAGTCCCCCGCATCATCGACGGCAGCCGGCGCAAGCGCATCGCCAACGGCAGCGGCACGTCCATCCAGGAAGTGAACCAGGTGCTGAAGCAATTCGAGCAGATGCAAAAGATGATGAAGCAATTCTCCGGAATGGCCGGGAAGATGGGCGGCATGCGCCAGATGCAGAAGATGATGCAAAAAGGGCGGATGCCGGGGGCATGAACCTTAAAAACCTGGTACCTCCCCTCGTCGCCGCGGCCTTGATGGGTTGTATCCTCGGGGGGCCGGGCCAATCGGTGCGACAGTCTTCCGCGGATCCGGATCCTTCGGAGCCCCTGACCGTCGCGCCCACCGCTTCCATCCCCTATACGGTCGCGGGGGGATGGCTCGTCGAAAAGATTTCCGCCGACTCCGCCTTTACCTGCTATAAAGGTCCGGTCCGCATGGTGCGCGACACTTTTTCCGAACGCTTCGATTCCCTGCGCATCGATTTGGCCGATAGTCTCCTCACCCTGACCCTGCCATCCCATCCTACCGGCCTGGGGGGAGGCTATGTCCAGCCAGACAAGGTCTTCCGCCTGGCCCGGTTCGGAAAGGGAACGGGCCTGGAAGGGCGCTGGCGCCAGCTTTCCATGCGCTTGGAATCACTGGACTAGGATACGGATACGGCTATGCGCGAGGTGCGCCGATTGGACAATGATTTCGGGGCCTGGTGGGCCTCCCAGGTGATCATCGAATGGGAAATCGCCGGCGGCGTGGTGAAGATCCGCTATTCCGCGCTTTGGTCCAAGCTGATTCGCGACGTTTGGAACCTCGCATCCCCGCGCGCCGCGGATATGCCCACGACTCCGGATTCAGCCCGCTATGATATCGAATTGGAAACCGTGGATGCCAATAGCCTACGGTATCACGGGCTCCGCAACGGGGAATCCGTCACGCTAACCGTGCATGGGTTCGATACCACGAGCTTCTCCAGTTCCACGCCCGCCGTCCATCCCGACTATACCTATCCCGGCCCCAAGGTCCCCGACTGCAGCATGACGGACGCGCGGGATTGGTTCGACCAATTCCGGGAAGCCAACCGGCGGCCGGGGCCATAAGCGCCCCGGCTCCTCGACTATCGATCACTCCCCATCTGCGCGCAAGCCCAACCCCGGTAAGGCCCGGGTCTTTTCCAAGCGAACCGCCTGCAACGCTTCCCCATCCAAGCCGAGCATGCGCAGAAGGGTCGGCGCGATCTGGGTCGTCTGTACCGGGGTCTTGATCCCCGATGGCGCAATCCCTGGTCCCGCGACCAGCAAGGCCACGTGGGTGTCGTTATCCGCGAAGCCGCCGTGCTCGGCCAACTTGGTCGCGCTCAGCTTGCCGTAGATCACCCCGTGCACCGGCACCACCGCGATATCGGGAGCGCGATTGTCCTTGAGGGGATCAGGGAACATCAGCTTGAGGGCGTCGCCGCTTAGCACTTCCTGGATGCCCGCCATGGCCTGATGATCGCGCAGGGCCTTGGCCGCCGCCTCGGTCTTGGATTGATCCGTCAGCCAGATGAGGCCCACGTCGTCTTCCGTGGCTTGGGCCACCAGGCCAGGCTGGATCGCGTTGATCAGGTTCGGGATGATCTTGCTATCCACCATCTGCCGGCGCAAGGGATCGATGGGCGATTGGCCGTGCTTGGCGGAAATGATGATTGCCGTAGAGCGATCCAATCCGTGCATGCGCAACGCGTCGATCATTTTGCCGATGGATTGATCGGTATGCTCCAGCGCATCGGCGAGATTCGCGCTGGGCGTCCCCGCTCCGTCCGCGTAACCATCGACTTTCTGGCCCACGCTCACGGCCTGGAAGTTCATTCCGAACAGGTTCGGGGCGCCTACCCGCTTCTTGCCCGCATGGTCCCAGCCCGCGATCTCGTTCAGGATGGCTTTCACCTTGATATCGTCATAAGTCTCGCAAAGCGACACGCTGCTCGTGAAACCGGCGGCGCTGTTGATCTCCGGCGCGAACAGATCGTCCACGCCGCGCCCCGAAGGCCCGTTCACGATTTCGTAAGAAGGATGCTTGTCCGACCAGGCGGTGCGGCCGCCCGCGGCCTTCACGACTTCGAAAACCGTATTCACGCGCAGGAACTGGTGAGGATAAACCGGCTTCTTGGTGGCGGGATCCAACGGCAAGGCCTTGGGATCGATGCCGCCACCGGCATCCAGGGAATCCATATTGATATCCACGGATTCGTCATAAACCACTTCGGTGCCATGTACGCTGCAGTCCGATCCGGGAGCGCAAAGGTTGCGATCGTAGCTGTCGTCGTAATAGACGCCGGTGGAAATCGGGGAGCCGCCGGTGACCATGGCCAAGAGGCCGGGGTACGAATCGGAAGGCTTGCTCGACGATGCCTCGGTATAGGTCGCGCCCACGGATGACAGCCTGGCCAAGGCCGATCCCGGATGCCCGGCGACGAAGCGAGCAAGATCGAGGGCATGCATACCGTCGACGCTGATGAGAAGCACGTGGCGGACCGGTTCGGCGCGGTCATGCGCATGCGCGCAGGCCAGGCCAAGCCCTAGGGCGAAAAAAAGCTTCGAATTCATGCAGAACCCCTTTTGAATCTGGTTTCCGGAGAGCACTTCGCTTCCAGGGGTTGGAAATTAGAGGAGAAGAGGATCCGACCCCATTACGGGAAGGTTTCCGTTTTATTAACGAGGCGATGGCGGGGAAGCGGCGAAATCCGGCCGTTTGCCATCGATCCTGGGATTGCCTTTGAAAATCCTGGGCTTTCTTCCTAAATTAGACCACCTCAGAAAATACGTGGAGGCCCTTTGTCCGTTGTCATCAGATTGTCCCGCCAGGGGCACCGTCATCGTCCCTTCTTCCGCATTGCGGTGGCCGATCAACGCAAGGCCGCCACGGGAAAGTTCCTGCAGCATATCGGCTACTATGATCCCGCCGCCAATCCGCCGACCCTGAAGATCGACGAGCCCAGCGCCATCAAGTGGATGCAGGTAGGCGCCCAGCCTTCGGACACCGTGCGGTCCCTGTTCCATCATCAGGGGATCATGGACAAGTTCGCCAAGATCAAGGGCGGCAAGGCCAGCATCGAATCCGCGAGCAAGGGAATCAGCTGGAAGCCGAAGAAGCCCAAGCTCCATAAGAAGAAGAAGGAAGCTCTCGCCAAGGAGAAGGAAGCCGCCGCCAAGGCCGCTCCGGCTGCGCCCGCCGCAGAAGCTCCGGCCGCCTGAACCCTTACTTCCTCACCTAGGAAAGTTCCCGAGGCCGGCGGTTAAACCGGCCCTTTTGTTATCTACCCCTTATGTCCCAGAAGCCCCCCACCCCGGAAGACCTCGTCCTCGTCGGCTACACCCAAAAGCCCTATGGCCTCTTGGGCGAGATGAAGGTGCGTCCGACCAGTTTCGATTTCGATCGCCATGCGTCCTTATCGAAGGTGTATTTCCGCAAGCGGGAGGGCGCCGAAATCCTGGAATTGGAAATCCGCGGGACCCGCGGGGACGGCGAGTTCTGGTATCTGAAATTCAACGGCATGCGCACACCGGAAGCGATCGCCCACTTGAGCGGGGGCCAATTGCTCATCCCGGATACCGAACGCCTGGAGCTCCCCGCCGACATGATCTACGTCTCCGACGTCCCGGGGATGCAGGTCATCGACGAGACCGGGGCCGTGGTGGGCTCGGTGGTGGAGGTGCTGGAGCAGGGCGCCAGCGAGCTATTGGTGATCGGAACCGGGATGAAGGATATCCACATCCCCTGGAACGATCATTTCGTGAAAGGCATCGATAAGGCCGAGCGCAAGGTGCGCGTGGACCTTTCGGCCCTGCGGGGCCTGTTATGAGGATCGATGTCCTCACCCTGTTCCCGGAAATGTTCGCGTCCCTGGACGCCAGCATCCCGGGGCGGGCCCGTAAGGCGGGGGTCCTGGAGCTCAAATGCCATTCCCTTAGGGACTTCGCCATAAACAAGTACGGACAGGTCGATGACGTGCCCTTCGGCGGGGAAGCCGGCATGGTGCTACGGCCGGAACCCCTGAAAAAGGGGTTGGAGCACGTTTCCACGCTTTTGGGACGGAAACCGCATGTCTTGCACATGAGCGCCCAGGGACGGATTTTTACCCAGGATAGGGCCAAGGAATTGGCCAAAACCGAGAATCTTCTTATAATTTGCGGGCACTACAAAGGCGTCGACCAACGGTTCGTGGATGCCTATGTGGATGAAGAACTTAGCATCGGCGACTACGTGGTATCGGGGGGTGAACTTCCCGCCATGGTGGTCATTGATGCGATCGCCCGGCTTCTGCCCGGCGTGCTTGGGGACGTGGCTTCGGCCGAAACCGATTCTTTCTTCCTGCCCCATCGCCTGGGTTGGCCGGTTTACACCCGGCCGCAGGATTTCGAAGGACGGTTGGTGCCGGAAGCGTTGGTTTCGGGGCATCATGAAAATATCCGGAAGTGGCGCATCAAGGCCAGCCTGGAACTGACTCGCCGGAACCGCCCGGATCTCTTCCGCTCGGCCCAGCTGACGGATGAAGAGAAAAAGATACTGGGGACTTCTCCCGCCTGATCGGCGGAGACGCCCCGAAGACTTAGACGAAAGGACTTGAACATGCATTCCACGGTAGCCGCCATCCATCATGCCAACCTGAAGACCGACGTGCCGGAATTCCGCGCGGGCGACACCGTGAGCGTCGACTTCAAGGTTATCGAAGGCGCCAAAGAGCGCATCCAGACCTTCACCGGCGTAGTGATCCAACGCCGCGGGTCCGGGATCTCCGAAACCTTCACGGTCCGCAAGATCTCCAACAACATCCCGGTCGAGCGCATTTTCCCGCTCAACTCACCGCGCATCGCCTCCATCAAGGTGAATCGCCTGGGCAAGGTCCGCCGCGCCCGCATTTTCTACATGCGCGATCTGCAGGGCAAAGCCGCCCGTATCAAGGAGCGCGAGGCCAAGGCCGTGGCCGCGCCGGCTTCCGCCCCCGCCGCTCCAGCAGCGGCCGCCGCGCCGAAGTCCTCCAAGGTCAAGGCCGCCAAAGCCGCCAAGGCCAAGGCCGAAGCGACCGCCTAGCCGATGGTCCGCCCTGCCTAATCGCGGCTCGATCGCGATTAGGCGCGGGGGCGACCCCTTTCGATTGATCCCGTCCACCATGGCTGCCGCATTTCCTGCGGCCCGCATAGGGCGCCCCGCCCGCGCTCTTCCGACTTCCCCGCACTGACGACTTTTCGGTAAGACTATCCCTGGAGCCCCGCGGGTAATCCGCGTTCGAGGTCATGCGCGCAACAAGCGCAAAGGACCCAAGCCCCGGGGATTTTTGCAAGAGTTGTCATCGTTATCACAATCCAAAGTTATCTTTTGTCGATGGTTTTTACAGTGGCGCGGAAAGCCTTCGATCGCGTTCTCCTATGGGGGACATCGGCCGGCATGGAACCGCGTCGCGCCAAGCGGATCCGGCTCGCGAACCGGATCGCCGCCACCTGCGCGGCCGCGGCGTTGCTCTACGCGGCGGTGTATCCCTTCTTCCAGGCCTGGGAGATGGGATTGGTTTCGCTGGCGGCCGCTTGCCTGTTCTCCGCGGTGCCTTGGCTCAATCGACGCGGCCACGCCTGGTTCGCCCGCTTCCTGCTTTCCCAACTCGGCAACCTTTGCATCCTCTTGGCCACCTTGGCCCTGGGCCGCAAGGCAGGCTTGCATTTCTTCTTCATGCCCATCGCCTGGCTGTCGCTCATCCTCTTCGATTGGGAAGAACGCAAATCCATGATCGCCGGCGTCGGCATCAACGCCCTATTGCTGCTGGGCTTGGAGGCTTTCGCGCCCGAGCGCGGCCTCTCGGTGCCCTTGGACGCGCAGCATACCCGGTACTTCCACTTCTTCGTGGTGCTCACCGCGCAAGCCTTGCAGATCCTGATCGTGCTGCATTTTTTCCTGGCCAACCGGCGCACCGAGACCGCCCTGGCCGAGGCCGGCGAAGCCGCCAAAGCCGCCGACAAGGCCAAGAGCCAGTTCCTCGCCAATATGAGCCACGAGATCCGCACGCCCTTGAACGGGATCCTCGGCATGTCGAGCCTGCTGCTGAAGACCGAGCTGCGCGATGACCAACGCGATCTGCTGGCGGCCGTGCAATCGGCGGGGCTGGATCTGATGGCCATCATCGGCGAGATCCTGGATCTCTCCAAGATCGAGGCCGGCAAGATGCGGTTGGAGCGCGTGCCTTTCGCGATCGGCCCGTTGGTGGATTCGGTGACGCGGCCTTTCGAGCACGAGGCCCGCCGCAAAGGCCTGCGCTTCATGGTGGAGATGGAACGCGGCCTGCCCGAACGCCTGCTGGGCGACCCGGTGCGGCTTAAGCAAGTGCTGAACAACCTGCTCTCCAACGCCGTCAAGTTCACCGAATCCGGATCGGTGGCGCTGACGATCCGGCGCGGGACCGTATCCGGGGAGCCCACGGACGCCTTCCCTCTCGCATGCGAGGTGACCGACAGCGGTATCGGCATCGGCCCGGAGTCTCAAGAGCGGCTTTTCCAATCCTTCTCCCAGGCGGAGCAATCGCCCGCGCGCCGCCACGGCGGCACCGGCTTGGGCCTGTTCATCTGCAAGCAAATCGCAGAGATGATGGGAGGCGATATCGGGTACCGATCCGAATTGGGGCGAGGCAGCGTCTTCAGCTTCCAAGCGCCCTTTCCCGTCGTATGGGAAAAGGACGCGCGCGAGGCCGTGCCCCTGGCGCCTTCGGATGAAAGGCCCTACCGTAGCGGGCCGTCGGCGCGTTTACTTATCGTCGAGGATCATCCCCTCAACCAGAAAGTGCTGGCCGGCTTCCTGGCCCAAGCGGGCTATCGGGCCGAGTGCGTTCCGGGAGGCAAGGAAGCCTTGGAAAAGTACGCGGCGCGCCCTTTCGATCTCATCTTCATGGATTGCCATATGCCGGGCATGGACGGATACGCGTGCACTCGCGCGTTGCGTTCCCTGGCTGCCGCGGGCAAGCAACCGATCATCCTGGGGGTCACCGCCGATGCGATGCCGGGTACGCGCGAGCGCTGCTTGGAAGCCGGCATGGACGAGGTACTGACCAAGCCCATCCTCTCCGAAGCGCTCAACCGGGCCCTTTCGCGTTGGCTTGGGCCTTCGCGCCAGGCGCCGGAGCGGCCGATCCGGGGGGCCGCCGCATCCCCGCTGCCATCGCAGTGGGTCGACGTACGGCATCTGCGCGAGATGGACGAATGGATCCGTACCTATGATCCGGGATTCTGGCCGAGGGCGGAGGATCAGTTCAGGGCATCGGCGGAACGCCTGATCGGCGCCCTGCGGGAGGCCTTCGCCGCGGGCCGCGCGCGCGAAGCGGCCGAATCGGCGCATTCCCTGAAGGGGATCTGCTTGATGATGGGGCTGAGCCGGATCGGGGATGTCTGCAAACGCCTGGAAGCTTTGGCCGTCCAGGGCGCTAATGCGGACTGGGAGAGCCTGCTGGCCGAGCTGGAAACCGCGCTCGAGCCCTCCTTGGAAGAGTTGCGCAGGCAAGTCGGCCAGGTTTAGCGAACTCCCGCTTATTTCACCATGCGTTTCCCCGTCCCTTACGCGCTTTCGGCCGCATTCCACGCGGGAGCGGACGCGTCCTTCGATCCCCGCAGGGCCAAGCGCATCATCCTGAGCAACCAGATTTCCTTGTCCATCGCCGCCTTGAGCCTGCCGTTCATCTTGATCTACCTGGCTTCGGGCGAGGGACTGATGGGTTGGCTGGAAATCCCCATTTTCCTGGGCTACGCATCGGTGCATCGCTTCAACCGCGCCGGCCGTACCTGGTTCGCGCGCTTCTTCCTCATAACCCTGGCCAACCTGGATGTCCTCGGCTATTCGCTTTCGATGGGCACAGAAACCGGCCAGCACCTGTTCTTCCTGCTGGCGGGCTGGACCCCGTTGGTGCTCTTCGAATGGGAAGAACGCAAGTCCATCATTTACGGGATCACACTAAGCTCGGCGCTGCTGCTCGCCACCGAGGCGCTGGCGCCCGCGCGCGGATTGCTGGCACCCGTTCCCTTGTCCGATCTGCGGCAATTGCGGTTGACGGAGATGTTCACCCTGCAAGCCGTAGAGATATTGCTCATCTTCTATTTCTTCCGCGGGAACCGGGCAACCGAACTGGCCCTGGCGCTGGCCGGCGCGGCCGCCCGATCGGCGGACGAGGCGAAGAGCCGCTTCCTGACCCGCATGAGCGGCGCCATCCGCGCCCCCTTGGAGGAAATCCTCGGCGTTTCCCACCTCTTGATCAAATCGGGAGCGGGTCCCGAACGTCGTTCGACGTTGGAGGACATCCAGGCGGCCGCCGGCGATCTGCTAGCCATCGTGGACGAATTGGTGGACCTGTCGCGCATAGAAGCCGGCAAGATGCGCCTGGAACCCGCGCCCTTCTCCCCCCTCCGGTTAGGCCATCAGGTGCTTCGTCCATTCGAGATCGAGGCCGCCCGCAAGGGCTTGGCCCTCTCCCTGCAACCTGATCCGGCCCTGCCCCCGCGCCTATCGGGGGATGCGGCGCGCCTCAAGCAGGTGCTGCGCAATCTGGTCGGGAACGCTTGCAAGTTCACCGAAGCCGGCGAGGTGATCCTCCGCTTAGGGTATCGGCCGGCCGGCCTCTCCGGGAGCCCGTCCCTGATCTGCGAAGTCGCGGATACCGGCATCGGCATCCCGGAAAACGTCCGCGCCCGACTTTTCGAACCCTTCGCCCAAGGCGACGCCTCGACCTCGCGGCAATA
Organism: Fibrobacterota bacterium; assembly: GCA_019509785.1. Lineage (NCBI taxonomy): Bacteria > Pseudomonadati > Fibrobacterota > Fibrobacterota bacterium. The sequence goes on from JAEKLQ010000033.1 coordinate 61,975, forward strand.
CGGGGGAACCGGGCTGGGATTGTTCATCTGCAAGCAGATCGTCGATCTGATGGGTGGCGCGATAAGCTTTTCCTCCGGCGCCGCGGGCGGCACGGTATTCCGGTTCCACGTCCCCTTGCCGATGGTGGCCCCCGACCCTTTAGAGGAAAAGGAGCCCGCCGCCGAGTCCAAAGCCGCCGAGGCTTCGATGTCCGCGGCTCAAGCCCCTGCGGCCCTGCATGTCGCGGTACAGAGCCGCATGGAGCGCGGTCCCAAAGGCGCCCCCGAGCCCCTATTCGGAGAGACGCCTTCCGGGGGATTGCGCGCCGGATCCGGATCGCCGGAAAAGCCCTTGCCTGCTTCGGTCCCGTCCTTGAGGGTGCTGGTGGTCGACGACCATCCCATGAACAGGAAACTGCTGGTCCAGTTCCTTGCCGGTTACGGTATCACGCCGGATACGGCCGGTTCGGGGCAGGAGACCCTGGACGCCTGCGCGGCCAAGGCCTACCATGTGGTCTTCCTGGATTGCCATATGCCGGGGATGGACGGCTACGCCTGCGCCCGGAACCTGAACGAAAAGCCGCCGCCGGGGGGACGGCCCATCCTGATAGGGGTGACGGCGGAAGCGCCGGAAAGCGCCTTGCGGCGCTGCCTGGAAGCGGGGATGGACGATTTGCTGCCCAAACCCATCCTGGAAGGGCGGTTGCGGGCTTTAGTGGCGGCGTGCGCGACGCCCAGGTGAATGGAGCTACGCTACCGGCTTTGAGGCCTCAGGGCAATCCCGCCGCGATGCGCACGAAGTTGCGCTTCCCGCACTTGAGGAGATGCGTTCCGGAGACGACCGCTTTCGCTTTAGGGTCGATCACCTTCGCCTCGTCGAAGGAAACGCCGCCGTTCTCGATCATCCTCCGCGCCTCGCCGTTGCTCTTGGCCAACCCGGCCTTCACGATCAACTCGGGGATCCAATGTTCGCCGGCAGGAACCGTGAGCGACGCGATGTCTTCGGGCAGGGCTTCGCCCGCATGGATCTTGCGTTCCTGAGCGGCCGCTTTCTCCGCCGCATCGGGACCATGATATTGGGCCACGATGTCCCGCGCCAACTCGTCCTTAAGGACATTGGGATTCAGTTTACCCGCGCGCATGTCCTCTACCTTGGCTTGTACGGTTTCCAGCGGCGCATCGGTCAGCAATTGGAAATAGCTTTCGATCAGGGAATCGGGCAGGGCGTACAGCTTATGGTACATGGCCTGGGGCGGCTCGCTCACGCCTACGTAATTGCCCAGGCTCTTGCTCATCTTCTCCTTGCCGTCCGTGCCCAGCAGGATGGGCATGAACAGGCCCACCTGCGGCTCCTTGCCCAAACCGCGCTGCAGCTCGCGCCCGCGCAGCACGTTGAACTTCTGGTCCATGCCGCCCAGCTCCACGTCGGCATCGATCATCACCGAATCGTAGGCCTGCATCATGGGGTAAAGGAACTCGTGCAGGCTGATGGGCTGATGGTTGCGATAGCGGTTCTGGAAGTCTTCCCGTTCCAGCATCTGCGCCACCGTGATCTGCGACATGAGCTTGGTGACGCCGGTGAAGTCGAGCTTGGAGAACCATTCCCCGTTGTAGACAACCTTGGTCCGGGCGGGATCGACGATCTTGAAGAACTGCTGCTTATAGGTCTCGGCGTTCTTGAGGACTTCCTCATGCGTGAGGATGGGACGCGTCTTGTTCTTGCCGGAGGGATCGCCCACGGTGGCGGTGTAATCGCCCACGATGAGGATGACGCGATGGCCCAGGTCCTGGAACTGGCGCAGCTTGCGCATGACCACGGTGAAGCCGAGGTGGATGTCCGGCGCGGTGGGATCGACGCCGAGCTTGATGTTTAGGGGCGTGCCCTTGGCGAGTTTTTTCCTGAGATCATCTTCCTCGATGATCTCCAGGACCCCGCGGGTGATGAGTTTCCAGGCGTCGGTATCCGGCATGGCGCGTCCTTCCGTAGAGGGCGAAAGGTAAAAATTCGTACCCGGGAAGGCCGGGGGCGATTACCTTTCGTGGCAACCATGGGCGCTTATCCCTACCTCAAGGCCTTGCACCTCGTATTCGTGGTCAGCTGGTTCGCGGGCCTGCTCTACATCGTCCGCCTGTTCATCTACCACGTCGAGGCCGAGGCGCGGCCCGATGCCGAGCGCCGCGTGCTGGAAGCGCAGTTCACCATCATGGAGCGCCGGCTCTGGTACGCCATCACCTGGCCCGCCATGATCCTGGCCGCCTTTTTCGGCACCTGCCTGATGATCCTCATCCGCGCTTACGAGCAACCTTGGTTCCATATGAAGCTCGGTTTCCTGGTTCTCTTGATCGGATACCATCTTTACTGCGGGAAAATCCGCAAGGACCTGCTCCAGGGAAGGTGCCGCCTGACTTCCAAGCAATTGCGCGTCTGGAACGAAGTCTCGACCCTACTCTTGTTCGCGATCGTTTTCACAGCTGTTACCAAAAGCCCGGCGATGGCCGGGAAGGCCATGGCCTGGGTCATCGGCGTGGCCGCCCTCGGCACGCTCGCGCTGACCTTGATCCGCAAACGGAAGCGGACGCCGGGATAAACGGGCGCATGCGGTACGTCATCGCCCTCGACCAGGGAACCACCAGCTCCCGCTCGATCCTGTACGACGAGCGACTGAATGCGGTCGATCAAACGCAGCGGGAATTCACCCAGCATTTCCCGTCGCCCGGATGGGTCGAACATGACGCCGAAGAGATCTGGGAAACCCAATGGGCCACCTTGCGGGACTTGATCGAACGCAATCGGCTGAAGGCCGGGGACATCGCCGCCCTGGGAATCACCAATCAGCGGGAAACGATTGTCGCTTGGGACAAGCGGTCGGGAAAGCCCCTGGCGCGGGCCATCGTGTGGCAGGACCGGCGCACGGCGGCGTTCTGCCAGGCCCTGAAAAAGAAAGGCGTCGAGCCGGCCGTACGGCGTAAGACCGGCCTGGTTCTCGATCCGTATTTCTCCGGCAGCAAGATGCATTGGCTGCTCAAGCACGATGCTGCCGTGAAAAAGGCCGCCGCGGAGGGCCGTCTCGCCTTCGGCACCATCGATAGCTGGCTCATTTACAAGCTCACCGGCGGCCAACGGCACGTAACCGAGACCAGCAACGCCTCCCGCACCCTGCTGATGGGCCTCAAGTCCCTGGCTTGGGACGAATCCCTGCTGAAATTGTTCGGAGTGCCCGAGGCGGCCTTGCCCCTGATTTTATCCTCGGACGCCGATTTCGGGACCTGCACGGCTCCCGGTCTGGAAGGCGTGAAGATCCACGGGGTCGCCGGCGATCAGCAAGCGTCCCTCTTCGGCCATCGCTGCTTCTCGCCGGGGTCCGTCAAGAACACCTACGGGACAGGCTGCTTCCTGCTCCGCAACGCGGGTCCAAAGCCCGTTCCCCCGCCCAAGGGCCTATTGGGCACGGTGGCCTGGACCCTGAAGGGCAAAACGACTTACGCCCACGAGGGCGCCGTGATGATCGGCGGCGCGGTGGTGCAATTCCTCCGCGACGGCCTCAAGATCATCGGGGATGCGTCCGCGAGCGAGGCCTTGGCGGCTTCGGTTCCCGACAATGGGGACGTGTACTTCGTGCCGGCGTTCGCGGGACTGGGCACGCCCTATTGGGATCCGGACGCGCGCGGCCTTTTGATCGGCCTCACGCGCGGGACCACGCGGGCGCATATAGCGCGGGCGGCCCTCGAATCCATCGCCTTCCAAAGCCTCGATTTGATCCGAGCCTTCGACGCCGGGTCCAAAGCCCGCGGGCCCAAGGCGCGCGGCCTCAAGGCCATCAACGTGGACGGCGGGGCCAGCCGGAACAAATTGCTGATGCAGTTCCAGGCCGACATCTCGGGGGCCGAGGTGCGCGTGAACCGGAGCGCCGAGGTGACCGCTTTGGGCGCCGCCATGCTGGCCGCCCTCGGCTGCGGCCTGGTCGCTTCGCAAGCGGATTTGCTCAAATTGGATCTCGGCTTGGATAGCTTCCGGCCGGACATGGGCTCCGCCCGCCGCGAACGCCTGGTGGCCCGTTGGCATGACGCCGTCACCCGGTCCCGGGGCTGGGCGAAAGAGTTATAATCAAGAGCCATGTCGCAGGTTAACGGGAAATGGATCGTGGTGCTTCCCCCGGAGGGAGCCGCCCGCCAGGTCGGCGAGAAGGCCTGGGAAACCTTGTCGGCCCAAATCCCGGCGGCGGACCGGAAGCTCTTCGACATCAAGACCTATCTCGCCGCCTTCGATCGCCTCCTGAAGGATCCCGCGGACGAGATGGTCGTCGATCTGGCCAACCAGGCGTTGGTGGTACAGGCCATGGACTTCGGCGCCACCCATATGCTGGTCATCGCGCTCAGCCCCGTCACCCGGTTCACCGTCGATTTGCTGCGTCGCCGCGGCGTCCGCATGCTGCATTGGTTCATCGAGGATTACCGCCAGGCGAAGTATTGGAAGGAAGTGCTGCCGGCCTATTCCGATTTCCTCGCCATCCAACGGGGACCGGTCGAGCAGGCCTGCGCCGCTGCCGGAGTGCGATTCGCTTATATGCCCACCGCGCCCATCCTCAAACCGCGCGAAGCGGTCCGGGGCTGGCGCGAACGCGAAGCCGTCGTCGCCTTCATCGGTTTCCCCAGCCGTTACCGCGTGGAGGTGCTGGAAACCATGGCCCGGGACGGCGTGACCCTGAAAATCGCCGGCCTGGGTTGGGATCGCTATCGCGGGCTTTTGGAGCCTTGCCTGACCGGGCGGGGATGGTTCGGGCCCGATGAGGCCTTCAAGCTACTGGAGGGTTCCCGCATCGGACTGCATCTTCCCAATGACGATCCTTCCGCCGATCGCTCCGATTCCCACGTGAGCCCGCGGGTGTTCGATATTCTGGCGGCGGGATGCCTGCTCTTAAGCGAGGACGCGCCCTTGATCCGGGAAACCCTGGCAGGCTGCGGATTCAAGGAATTCCGGGGACCGGCGGAAGCGGGAAAGGCGGCGAAGGCGGCATTGTCGGAACCGCCCGACGAAGGGATCCTGGCGCGTAATCGGGAAATCGCCCTGTTGGAGCATAGCTTCGCGCGGCGCATGGCGGATATCCTGGCTTTGGCGGGTAATCCGGCTTAGAGCGTCCAGGGGGGGATATGAAACCGAGGGCAGTACTCCGGCTCGAACTTGAGTCTTCTTCCGCCCACCCTCCCGAACATCATCCTCTCTTCCACCTCGAACACGGTATCGCAGAATTGATTCTTGACCCGTAGGCTCTCCCGCAGGCGAATCTTGTTCACGACTGGCAGCGGGAAGGCCCCGGAAGTGGATAAGGTAAAGCTGGAATCACGCTTGCACGGAAGCATGGGGCGGCTCGTACTCGTATCCAGCCAGGGTCGGCATCCGCCTTGGTTGCAGTAAAGCTGCGCCGATCGGAATGCCTGGACCTCTCTGGGAACGTCATAGTACCTGGAAAATAAGAGGGTATCCCCGGTTCGCAACTCGAATTCCCGCACTGAAACGGACATGGAATCGCCGGGATACAACTGGTTCCAAAGTTCGTAGATGCCGGGAGCCGGCGTATCGTAGTTGATCCAGTCCCCGCTGCATTCGGCCTTCCGGGTGGCCTCGATAACCCAGGTTCGAAGCTGCAAAGTATCGTGGCAGGACGGCAGGGGGATTTTCCGAGTGGCGAATCCGCCGGTATCAATGCTTTCGAAGTTGGATTCCCCGACGTAAGTTTTGAAGCGACCTTGCGAGCAGGCGAACAGACCAATCGCGCCGATGCAAAATCCCAACGGCAGAATGTTCATTCAGCAAAACATAGCACGTGAAACGTCAGGGAGATGCATTCTCGAGGCCACCAATCGAAATGGTGATAAAACCGGCTGGAACAGGCTGTCCACCCCGGCGGGCGCGGGCTCAATGCCCGTGGGCGGCTTCGTCCCCTTGCAGGAATCCCTCGGCATCCAAGGCGGCCATGCAACCCGTCCCGGCCGACGTCACGGCCTGGCGGTAGCGCTTGTCCTGCACGTCGCCGGCGGCGAAAACCCCGCGCACATTGGTCCGGGTGCTGCCGGGCTCGGTCAGGATATAGCCCGATTCGTCCGTCTTCAACTGCCCTTCCAAGAAGGCGGTATTGGGCGTATGGCCGATGGCGTAGAACAGGCCCTTGGCGTCGAGGTAATGTTCCTTGCCCGTCTTCACGTTCTGCACTTTCACGCGCTCCAGGCAATCCTTGCCTTCCGCGTCGAGAAGCAGGGTGTCCCAGACCATTTCGATCTTGACGTTGTTGAGGGCGCGTTGCTGCATGGCCTTGCTCGCGCGTAGGCTGTCGCGCCGATGCACGAGATACACCTTGGAGCCGAACTTGGTCAGATGCGTGGCTTCCTCCACCGCCGTATCCCCGCCGCCGACCACGACCAGGGGCTGGTTACGGAACAGGGGCAGCGCCCCGTCGCAAACGGCACAAGCCGAGATGCCGCGTTGCCACAGGGCCTCTTCGCCCGGGACGTGCATACGCTTGGCGGTGGCGCCGGTGGCGATGATGACCGTCTTCGCTTCGATTAAATCATCCTCGGCCCAAATCTTGAACGGGCGCTTGGAGAAGTCGACCTTGGTCACCGTCTCGGTGCGGATGCGCGTGCCGCAATGGATGGCCTGTTCGCGCATGCGGACCATGAGCTCGGGGCCGCCGATGCTCGTGAAGCCCGGGAAATTCTCGATTTCGGTGGTGGTAGTGAGCTGGCCCCCGGCCGCGACGCCCCCGGCCATGAACCCCTCGAACATGAGGGGATTAAGGTTGGCGCGGGCGGCATAGATGGCGGCCGTATGGCCGGCGGGACCCGATCCGATGATGACGACGTTTTCGATGGCCATGGGCTGTCTCGCTCCTCTTACGGCCTAGCAAGTTAAAAAAAAGCCTAGCTGGCGATAAAGCTTCCCCTATCGGATAATGGGGAATCATGGAATCGCCGACCCCTTCCAAGGCTCGTATCCCCGTTGCCAAAATGGCCGCCTTCGCGGGTGCGTACGCCGCGCTTGTCCTCGCCGGCCGGTTCCTTTCCTCCGGATCCGGGGACGGCCTTCTCTTCTGGCCCGCCCCCGGCATGCTCACCGCCGTTTTACTGATCGCCCCGCCCCGCCAACGCTTCCGTCTCTTCGCCTTCGCCATGGCCGCGGGACTGGCCGCTTACTTGGCCACCGCGAAAAACTTCCCGGCCGCCGCCGGATTCTGGATCTCCGATCTGGCCACGGCCGCCTTGGCCGCGTACCTGGCTCTCCGCGTTCCCGGCGGCCCCGGATTCCTGAACAACCTTTCGGGCACGGTTCGATATTTCACCCAAGTGGTCCCCGCGGGCGCGGCATGCGGCGCGGTATTGCATGGCTTCTCTTCGGCCCTGTTCCTGGGCACGGGATGGCTGGGTCCCCTGGCGATCAGCTTCTTGGCCGCCGCCGCCGGGCTCGCGGTGATCGTGCCTACGGTCCTCTCCTGGTCGCAAAGGGATCAGGCCTGGGAAGCGGCGACCGCGCGCCATATCCGTTTCGGTGTCTGCGCCTCTCTCGCCCTGATCGTCGGTTACCTGGTTGACACGCAACCCGCTTGGATCGTTTACGCGGTCGGCAGGCCCCTGCCTTATGCCATCTTCCCTTTCCTGCTGTGGGCGGCTTTGGATTTCGGCGCCCGCGGAACAGCCACCGTGCACCTGGGCGCCTACCTGTTGGGAGCGGGGCTCGACGCCATGGGGCATGGGCCGTATCAAATGGGGCAAAGGCTGGGCATGGGACTGGTAGGCCCGCTGCAATGGTATCCCTATGCCGCCGCTTTCTGCACCATGGCGCCGGCCGTGCTGGTCCGTCGCCAGAAGCGCATCGAAGAGAAGTTGCGGATGCGGGAGTCCCGCTACGGAAAGCTTTGGTCCAGCAAGCTGATCGGGATTTTCGTATTCGACCCCAACTCGATGATCGTGGAAGCCAACGATACCTTTCTCGCCATGATGGGCCTGGAGCGCGAAGAGTTGGATTCGGGAGGAATCGACATCGCCCCCTTGACTTCACCCGAATTCTGGGCCACCAAGTCGGGGAGAATCGAGAAGTTCCTCCGTGACGGATCTTATGGACCGTTCGAGCGGGAATGGGTGCTGCGCGACGGCCGGCGCCTTCTCAGCATGGTTTATTCGGCGCGGATGGACGGGACGGACCGCTCCCTGGCCATGGTCATGGACGTACACGAATTGGATCAAGCCCGTAAAGAGCTGCGCTTACGGGATTCGCGCTACCGGGGGTTTCTGTCCAGCACCATCATGGGGGTGTTCGTGTCCACCTTGGATGGCAGCCTGGTGGAGGCGAACGATACCTTCCTGGCCATGATCCGCCGGACCCGGGAGGATCTCGAGGCGGGTAAGGTCCATTCCCGGGACATGGCGACCCCGGATTACCTTTCGGGGGCGGAGGAACGGCGGCGGCAATTCGCGGAAGAAGGCCGGATGGGCCCATTCGATCGCGAATGGCTCTTGCCCGATGGCAGCCGCCTCAATACCTTGTTCTTCGCCACCAAACTGGAGAACGGGGACGCCCTGTGCATGGTCTTCAACACCAACGAGCTCAAGCGCACCAAGATGGAGTTGCGCGCGGTGGAATCGCGCTTCCGTTCCCTGCTCGACTCGAATATCCTCGCGGTGGCGGTATTAAACGAGAAATTCATCGCCGAGGAAGCGAACGAAGCCTTCCTGGCCGTCTCCGGCTATACTTACGCGGACTTGGAAGAGGGCGCGATCAACACGGTTGCCTTCGGCGCTTCCAGGCCCGCCGAGGAAATCGAATCCCAGCGGCGGCTGCTATCCTCGTCAGGCGGGATCAGGCCCCAGGAAACCGTATGGACCCGCAAGGACGGCGCTCTCGTCCCCGTCTTCCGGGGGATCACCCGCCTGGACGAAAGCAAACGATGGCTGGCCGTGGCCCTCGATCTCACCGAACTGAAACGCACCCAAGCCGAACTGGAAAAGGCCAAGGGCATCGCCGAGGCCGCCAGCCTCGCCAAGTCGGACTTCCTGGCGCATATGAGCCACGAGATCCGCACCCCATTGAACGGGCTATTGGGGATGCTCGCCTTCCTGCTCGATTCCCGCTTGAACCCGGTCCAGGCGGATTATGCGCGATCCGCGCGGGAGAGCGGAGCCCATTTGCTGGCGCTCATCAACCAGATCCTGGATTTCTCCAAGATAGAACGCGGCCACATGGAGCTTGACCGGGAACCTTTCACCCTGGAGGCCGTGGTGGACGGGGCGATGTCCGCCCTGGCGGAATCCGCGCGCCAGAAAAACATCGTCCTGTCGAAGCGGATGGATCCGGGCCTGCCCTTCCGGTTCGCCGGCGATGCCACGAGGATCAGGCAGGTGTTGCTGAACCTGGCCGGGAACGCGGTTAAGTTCTCGCAAGCGGGGACTGTGGAAATCACCGTGCGCTTGTTGGATCGCGCCGGCTATCGCTGCCGCATCGGTTTCGAAGTCGCCGACCAAGGCCCGGGCATCTCGCCGGCGGCCATGGCCTCTTTGTTCCAGCCTTTTCGGCAGGGAGACGATTCCATGTCCCGCGCGGCCGGCGGTACGGGCCTGGGACTCGCCATCAGCCGCGATCTCGCGCGCAGGATGGGCGGGGACATGGAGGCCGAGAGCGAAGCGGGAAAAGGCAGCCGCTTCCGCTTCCATATCGAAGCGGACGCCTTGGATGGGGTCCCGGATGCCTCCTCCGGCGAGAGCGCTTTCACGGGCTTTCTCCCCGGCGGTCCCATCTGGGCCTCGCCTCCGCGCGTGCTGGTAGCCGATGATCACCCCGTGAACGTGAACGTGGCCTGCATCATGCTGGAGAAGATGGGTTGCGCGGTCGACGCCTTTCCCGACGGGGCCTCCGCCCTGGCCGCGATCGCGGGTAAAACCTACGACTTGGTCTTCATGGATTGCCAGATGCCGGGCATGGACGGGTTCGAGACCACGCAGCGATTACGCGCGTGGGAGGCCGCCGATCCGGCGCAAGGCGGTTGGGAACGCCCGCGCGTTCCCGTCATCGCCTTAACCGCGCATGCGGTGGCAGGCATGCGCGAGAAATGCCTGGCCGCGGGAATGGATGATTACCTGACCAAGCCCTTCTCGCCCGAAGACATGGAAAGCATGATCCGCAAATGGGTGGTTCCCGGCGTCGGAAGCGAGTCCTTGGTGGATGCGTCCCGGCTGGCTTCGCTGGACGACGGCACGCCGCAGGGCAGGGAAAATACCCGCCGCCTGGTCGAGATGTTCCTGGAAAGCACCCGCGAATCCTTGGGGCGGATCCGCGCGGAGCATGGCGGCGGGGATGCCCAGGCTCTCGTCAAATCCCTCCATCGCCTGAAAGGAAGCTGCGCGACGGTGGGCGCGATCGGCATGGCCGATAAGCTCAAGGAAATGGAAACCTCGCTCCGTAGCTCGGGGATCCGGTCTTTGGACGAGGGTATCCGGGACTTAGCGAACCTGTTCGCGCTCACCGGGAAAGCCTTGGTTCATCTTCCCGCGCGAAGCCTCGACTGACTCCTCCGGATAAAGCGGAGTAAGGATCTAATCGGCGGGCCCGGCCGCGGGCTTACCGCCCGAGGACCAGGAATAGGCCCTATGCTGCAACTCCCGGCCGGATTCGGCCCCGAGCTTGCTCTTCAGGTGCGCGATGTGGGCTTCCACCGTCTTGACGCTGATGGAGAGCCGCTCCGCGATGCGCCGGGTGGTCATCCCCTCGCCCAGGAGGCGGAAGACTTCCAACTCGCGATCGGTGAGCTTGTCGATTGCCGTTGCCGCCGCGGGTTCCCGCCGGCCCGCGAGGCCCAACAGGATTTTCCGCTTCATGCTTTCGCTCAGGATGATTTCCCCCGCGAGCGCCTGGCGTACGCCTTCGGCGAGCCTTTCCGGCGGGGAATGTTTCATCAAGTAGCCGCGGGCGCCGGCGCGCAGCGCGCGTTCCGCATAAGCGTCCTCGTCATGCATGGAGAGGACCAGTACGGGCAGATCCGGATGCGTCTCCTTGACGGCCTTGATCAGGTCAATCCCGCTGGCGCCTTCGAGATCCAGATCGGCGAGGATGAGGTCCGGTTTGGCCGACTCCAAAATGCTCATGGCATCGGCCATGCCTTCCGCTTCGCCGCACACGAAAAATCCCGCTTGGCCCAAGGCCATTTTAAGACCCTGCCGCACGACCGGATGATCATCCACGATCAAGATGCGCGCTGCAGCCTTTTCCGTTTGCTGTCCCGACATGCGGACGCCTCCAAATAAAGTCCGTTGACGATAAATGATAGAATAGACGGATAGGGCATTGCCCGATTCCCGACCGCGAGTATTTCCCAAAAACGGGAATCCGTAACAAACCGGCATAATTTATCGGTGGCGCCGAATTCAGCGGGATTTTGACCTTTCCCCCCCCAGGGTTTAGATTTGCCTTGCCCTATGGATACCGTGCGCATCGACAATGTCGAGATCCATCTGGCGAAGCCGGTGGGGCTCAAGCCCGAATGGATCGGCCAGGAAGAGCCGCTTACCCAGTTGATGGCCTGTTGGCTCGCCGTCCATCCCGATGACCAACCTCTTTGCCCCCGCCTGGTGGGCCATCCCGGTCTGGGCAAAACCACCCTGGCCATGGCGGCCGCCCGCAAGCGCGGGCAAAACGCCTATGTCCTGCAATGCACCGCCGACACGCGGCCCGAGGATCTCATCATCACCCCGGTGTTGGGCGAGAAGGGGAACATCAAGTACCAGGCTTCGGCCCTGGTCTCGGCGATGCTGACGGGAGGTTGCGCCATCCTCGACGAAGGCAACCGCATGTCCGAGAAATCCTGGGCCTCCCTGGCTCCGTTGCTGGACGATCGCAGGCAGGTCGACTCGCTCGTGGCGGGCGTAACGATCCTTGCCCATAAGGATTTCCGCTGCGTCGTAACCATGAACGAGGACGATTCGACTTTCGAGATCCCCGACTACATCATGTCGCGCATCCAGCCCGCCATCGAACTGCCTTTCCCCAAGGCGGAGGAAGAGCTGCGCATCCTGCGTTACAACCTTCCCTCCGCGCCCGAAGATCTGATCCGCATCTGCGTGGGATTCTTGCAACAGGCCCATGGCCTCGATCTCCCCTACTCCATCCGCGACGGCCTGAACGCCATCCGCTTCGCGGAGAAACTGAACGAGCTCCGTCCCGGCAAGTGGGAAGCCCTTTTCGCCGTCGCCGTACGCCAGGTGTTGGGCGACGAGGCCCTGGACATGGAATCCCTGGCCGAACGCCGCCGGCGCGAAGGCCGCCTGCCCAACATGCAACTGGGCGATTTCTTTTTCGACGAGGACAATCCGTTGAACCCGGATCGGGATTGAAGGACGCCTAGGCCCCGAGCGGTTATTATGACGATCGCTCTCTCCCCGCATATCCACGCCTTCCCTATCCGCCACGGCAAGGCCCCATTCGCCATGGCCGCGCGCCGCCTGCTCTGGGAAGGCAAGTGGGACGCCCTCGCCATCGCCCTTCCTGCGTCGCTGCGCGAAGAGGCCCTCGCCGGCGTGGAAGCCTTGCCGTCGGTGCGGGCCCTGGTGATCCGCGTGGAAGGCGAAGCCAAGTGCTATCTGCCCTTCGATCCCTGCGATGCCTACATCGAGGGCATGCGCCAGGCCCGGCAACGCCGGCTCCCGGTCCATTTCATCGAAGACGATTCGCTGCTGGATGCCCCGTTGCTGCAACCCCTGCCGGACGCTTATCTGGTCCAGGGCATCGGCACCGGGCGCTATCTGGAACTGGCGCGGGAACTGCTGGCCCAAGCGGAACCGGATGCGCGCATCGATCGACGCCAACGGTTCGCCGCCCAAGCGCTCCGCCGCCTGCAACGGAAGCACGAACGCATCCTGCTCCTTTGCGATTTTCCCTTGCTGCTGGCCTTGCAGGCATCCTTCCCGGCCGCCTCCATCGAAGCCATGCTCGCCGAAGCCGGAGGAACCCTAAGCGGAACCCCAGGCGGAGTCCATGGGCAGCCCGCCTCCGAGGCCGATGGGGGCAGGATCGACATCCGCTCATATCCGGTCAAACCCGAACTCCTCTACTTCGCCTTGGGCGAACTGCCTTTCTACGCCGCCGAAATGGAAAAGGAACGGCTTGATCCCCTGGCTTCGCCATTGGACTATCTCGATTTGATCAAGAAGATCTTTTCCGCCACGCGGGAAAGCTTCCTCGACGAGCCCGGGGAAGGCGCGGCCATTTCCGTAAAGAAGATCCAGACGGCGCTGATCTTCCTCCGCAACCTGGCGGTGCAGCAGGGAAGGCTGACACCGGACCTGGCCGATCTGGTGGAAGCCGCCAAGGGCGTGTTCGGCAACGCCTTCGCGGCCAAGGTCATCGAAGCGGCCCGCCGCTATCCCTACTCCGATTCGGAGGAAGCGGAAGCCGGATTCCTGGAGATCGGGAAGGACCATATCCGCGAGCCCGAGGGCGCCCTCGCGGACGGGGAGCCGCTGGCCGCCTTCAACCTGCTCGAAGACGAGCCCAAGACCTGGAAGACCATCCGCCTCAAGAAGGAGCCGGACCGGGAAAAGCAGCGTCGTTACCGTTACGCATGGGACGCGCGCGGGATGTGCTCGCATACCCCGGAAGACGAGCGCATAGAAGGGTTCAACCGCGCCGTGCGGCGACGCTCCCGCGATCTGGATCTGCAAGGATTCGCGCGCACCGAAAAGCTGACCACTTCGCTGCGGGACGGCATCGACGTCCGCGAAACGCTCCGCAACTGGACCACGGGCGGCATCTACGTGCGGGAGATCCCGCCGGCGAAGGGCCGCGTGGATACCGTCGTCATCCTCTTCGACGTCGATCACGATGAACGCTATCCCACCCGCAACACGTGGTACGCGGAACATGACGAAGAATCGACCCTGGTTTTCTTCGCCACCGATCCGCTGGATAAAATGATCGGGCCGGGCATCGCGGAATCGGAGTACGGGGGCCTGAGCCTGCTTTTCCCGCCCCGTCCCGTGCCCAACGTCTTCGACCTTCCCGCCAAGGAATTCGGCTTCGCCAACCTGGCCGAGCAACTGCTCTACGGCGCGCTGATCAACACCCGCGAACGGGTGGTCGCCTGCGTATCGCAAACCCCGCCGGGATTGCGTCTCAAGCGCATGGCGGCCCGCAACGGCAAACGCCTTTCCTGGGTGCCGATGGGCTCCTTCAGCGCGGAGACCTTGCGCCGCCTGCGGAAATTCCACGTCCTCAACGGCAAGCACGTGCGGGCCTGGGCCCCGCGTTTCATCCCGGACTGAGAGATCGGAATTTGGGTTTCCTCCGCCCCCAAATCCCCCAATCCTCCCCCGAACCTTCGCGCGATCCTTCACCTTCCCCTTAAGGATCCGCCCTCCGCATCCGATAATGACCCTGGGGGTTACCCGATATGGACATTTCAGGCCTGACCAATACGTCCGCCTCGCAAAGCTTTCCCGGTTACGGAGGGACCGCCTCCTTGCCCGCGGTTACCCAGGCCAAAATCATGGTCCAGTCGCAATCGTTAAGCCTGTTGCCGACGGCGTCCAGCGCCAACCTGGGCAATTTATCCAACATCTACGATGCCGTAGGCAAGCAAGCCCTAGGCGCCCTTTCCGGCCTTTCCGCGATCGAGATCACCAAGCTTTCCATGGGCATCGGGGACGGGCAGACGACGGCGGCCCCGAGCGCGGCTTCCACGAGCGCGACGCCGGCAATGGCCGGCTCCGCCGATCAGACTTCCGCGAATACGCCTGCCTTCAAGAATCCGGCGATCGGGGCCACTCTCGATCAACTCCTCAAGGATGACGGGTATGTCGCCCCCGACGCGAATCCCTACGTCTTGAACAAGGATTTCTTCTCCGACCAGGGCTCGTTGGGCGGATTGCTCGATTCCAGGGTCTAGCCCTCATTCCGTCAGGGACTCTGAAATTATCTTAGGGTCTTGCCGAACCCTAACCGCCCGCGTATCGCCCTCGCCCTTTCCGGATCGGATCCCAGCGGGGGCGCCGGGCTCGAAGCCGATCTGAAGGTCTTCCAGAGCCACGGCGTTTACGGGATGGCCGTGCCCACCTTGCTTACCGTGCAGAACACCCTCGGGGTGCGACGGGTGAAGACCCTCGAACCCGCGTTCTTCGAGGAGCAGGTCGCTTTCCTGCTCGAGGATATCTTCCCGGACGCGATCAAGATCGGCGCCATCGGCGATCGCCGCATGCTCCAGGCTTTGGTGCGGCTTCTCTCGCAAGAACGCTTCGCCAAGGTCCCGGTGGTAATCGATACCGTGATGGGAGCGACCTCCGGCGCCTCGCTCTTCGACATGAGGGGGTTGTCCGAGTTCATCGATCGCCTGTTGCCCCGGGCGGCGGTCATCACCCCTAACGTGCCCGAATTCGACTTGCTGACCGGTAAGGCCACCACTCCCGAAAACGCCGCCGAGCACTTGCACGCGTTCGGCCGGGACAAGCCTTACGCCATCCTTCTCAAGGGCGGCCACTTCCCGGGCCCGCCCATGGATTTCCTCTGGCACGCGGGAGCCCTGCGCAGCTATACGGGAGAGCGCATCGATACGCCGCATACCCATGGGACCGGCTGCGCGCTGGCCTCGGCCCTGGCGGCGAACCTGGCTTTGGGCCTGCCGGTGCCGGAAGCCGCGGCCCAGGCGCGGGCATACGTGCGCGAGGCCATCCGCCGCAATCCCGGCTTGGGGAACGGACGCGGCCCATTGGGCCTGCACGTGGCGCGCTAATTATCGGATTCGATCAGGATTTCTGGCGGGCTTGCTCATACAAGCGCGCGTGCCAGGAGTCGCGAAGCGGCTTGGAGAAGGTTCCGGGCGCCAGATCGGCGAGCCGCGTGAGGGTGGTATCGAAGACCTCGGTATCCGGCCCGATTTCCCCCGCGGCCGCCATGGCCTTAAACTCGGCACGCGTAGCGGAAAGGACCTTGCCCTCGCGGGACCGGAAAAAGATGCGGCTGGAATCCAGCAGGCGGGCGCCCAACTCGCGTTCAAGTTCCTTTACCTGGCCGATCATGGAATCTATACTGCACCCTGAAACCGCGGCGCCTTCCGGATCGCGCTGCACGATCAGGAACCGCTCTTCGAGCACGCGCCAACGGCCCGCGACGGTTTCCCCGTGGGAAAGCCATTGGGAGAAGAATCGATCAAGCGGTCCGCGCAAACGCGGGTCTTCGGCGGAAAGGGGAAGGGAGCTTCCGAATATCCAACAGCGTGCTTCATCGGGGGGCATGGCGTTCCAATCGGTACGGGGAAGAATGGTTCCTCCCGGAAAATAGCATTTACGTCCGTAACGACTCCCAAAGGGCCCAATCCGGGCTGCGAAAACGCAATTTTTCGGATAGATTGACCCGAAAAGCGCCCGGCAAATGGGCCGCAGGCAAGCGTAATCTGGCTAATTTTCTTGTCTGGGGATATGGGGTTTCCGATCAATAAATCAGCGCCGTTTCCTAGCCGGGTCATTTTGCTGTTGCTGTGCCTTGCCACAGCCGCGCCTCGGGCTTTCTCCGCTCTCGTCGCCCAACCTATCATGGTTCCCCCGGGCGATTCCGGCTGGGTCGGCTCCACCTCCTTTTCCTTCAATACGGACGGCGGCTTGCTGACCCCCTTCAACGGCAAGATTATGTACACCTTGGACGGGAGCGCGCCCCAAAAGAACGAGACAGGGTCCACGATCCGGTACTATCCCGGGGACCGGATAACCTTGGAAAGTACGACCACGGTGCGGGCCATCCACGTATCCGGCACCAGCGTCAGCAGTGAAATAAGCGCCGATTTCGTGCGCGCCAAGGTGCCCAAGCCGGTGGCCCGTTACAATGGCAATACCCATTTCTATCCGACCTTGGCTTGCTCGTTAAGCGTGGCAACGATCAAGAACCCCACCACGCTCCGATATACCCTGGACGGTTCCGCGCCCGGCCCCGCAAGCCCCATTTACGCGGGAACGGCAATACCGTTAAGCAAGTCCACGATCGTGGAGGCTTACGCCACCGCGACCGGCTACGATGACAGCGATCCCCTGAAAGTGGATTTCGTCTTGGATCAGGCTGCCACGCCCGTCATCGATCCGGCCCCGGGTAGCTTCAAGACCACCAGCCTCACCGTGCACATTAAAAGCGCGACTGCCGGCGCGCATATCCGGTACACGATCGATCCTACCGCCAACGCCCCGGAAAAATGGACCCTCATGACGGGCGATTCCCTGACCTTCGCGGCCGGTCACGACGGGGACTCCATCCAATTGCGGGCGCAAGCCTTCGTGAGCACCTACCAGGTCAGCGCGATCCAGTCCGCGAAGTTCACCTACCTGCCCGCGGTCGCCGCACCCGTATTCAACCCGGCGGCGAAAACCTTTTACGATACCCTGTGGGTGCGGATGACGAGCGCCACCGCCGGAGCGACCGTCAGGTATACGGACGATGGCACGACCCCCACCGCTACCTCATTGGACGGAAGCGCCGCGCTCTTGATCCAGAAGTCGGACACGCTCAAGGCGAAAGCCTTCAAGGATAAGCACGATCCCAGCGCCATGTCCGCCGCGGCTTACATCATGCAGTTGTCCCAGCCGACCTCCGATAAGCCTGACGGTGAATATACCGGCTCCCTCACCATCCATCTCCGCAAGGTGAACCCCAGCGCGTCCATCTATTATTTCCTGGACGGAAACATTCCCGGATTACTGCCCAACGGCACGGTCAACGGAATACGGGCCGATTCCACGGGAGCCATCACCCTCTCTGCGGACGGGGCGACGGTCGTGAACGCCATAGCCGTGGCATCCGGGGTTTCCAGCACGGTGGCCCAATTCACCTATACCCGGCAGCCGACCATTACCACTTATTCCACGCCCGATATCGATCCCGTCTCCCGCGAATTCATCGACACCCTCTCCATCCGCATGATTACGACGGATGCGAACGTCGAAATCCACTATACGCTTTCGGCGAACGGACGCGATCCCACCGTGAATGATCCCGTGGCCGTCTCGGGACAGTCCATCTTGCTCGATTCCAGCGCGGTGCTTCGTTGCTACGCCACCGCGCGCGCGGGAACGCCATCCCCCTTGAAAGCGAGCGGCATCAACGAAATGAGGTATACGCTCAGGCCCTCCGTGCCTACGGTATTTCCCGTTCCCGGCGCAGACCCGGTCGCGCCCGGCACCATGGTCACCCTGAAGAGCCGGACCAAGGGCGGGCTCATCCACTACTCCCTCGACCCCAACGCCGACTTGTCGAAAACCGCGGGCTATCCCGATTCGGTTTCGATCAGCCTCACCACGAGCGCGACCATCAACGCGGAAACCATGCTCGGAAGCGGCTCAAACTTAGTCGCCAGCGGCGTTTTGACCGTGCACTACGATGTTTATGCTTCCGCGCCGTCGGATACTCTCGCCGTGAACGGCATCCGCCCCATCTCGGGAGGATTCGCGTACCAGAACCAATCGCCCCAGCCGGTGATCGCCAAAGTGCGTACCGCGGACGGCATGGGGCTCACGGGATTCACGGACATTTCCCTGGTGGTATCCTTGCAGGCGATGGATCCGGGTCAGCTTCTCAAGGTTATCTTTACCAAGCCCGCGGGGACCAAGGTTTCCCTGTACCGATATGCCGGGGGAGTCGTCGAATTCGTCCCCGGCAAGGACAGTAATATCCTGACCCTCCCGGGGGATTACTTCACCGCCGTGGACGTTCAGCCGCCGCTCATCTCCATCGAGAGGCAAATCCCGCGGGACGGGGATTCCACCACGGTGCGCATCAAGATCACCGATAACGTGTCCAACCCCACTTGCGAAATCACCAGCCCCGGGCTCAAGGGCGGCTCGGTATCGCGGAAGCTGGACACCGCCGGCGTCGCGAACGTGAACGTGAAAGGCGATGCCAAGAATCCCGCCTCGCTTTGGCTGCGGGTGGTCTCCCGGGACGCCTACGATTCTTCCCGCATGCCTCCGGAACCCACCGGAAAGATCTACGTCGCCCAGCAATGGTCCCAAGTGGCGACGCCGAACGTCCTGATGATCGGGCAAGGCAAAGACCAGGAATTATGGGATCTGGCGGGCTTGCCGGTGGGCCCCGGCGCGGGAATCAGCTGGGCGCAACTCCACGCCGACAATCCCGATATGCAAGCCTGCGTGTGGCGCAACGGCGGCTACGATTCGTTGAATGATTCCGATCGCATCGCGCAGGGCATGGCTTTCTGGATCGGCAGCCGATCGCAACATTCCAACTTGAACCTGTCCCAATTGCAAGCCGGCGAATCCGACGCCAAGGGAACTTACCGGATCCGCGTGAAACCGGGATGGAACCAGATCACCAGCCCTTACCTTGATACCGTTTATTGGCCCATTACCCCGGCCGTCAGCCAGGGGGGATCCACCTTCCTGAAAGCCCCGTACCGCTATGCGCGCAAAACCCAAGGGACGTGGACGCAAACCGATACCCTCATGCCCTGGATCGGTTATTTCGTGTTCTACTACGGAAGCCTCGATACGCTGGTCACGGTGTATTCCTCCGCCGCCGCCCGCCCTGCCGCGAAAGCGGCCGCATGGATGGGGGATGCATTCGGGAAGCCCTCCGCTGGCGCTCTCCCGGCCGCTTCCCTGAGCCTGGAACTTTCCGCGGATGCTATCCCGACCTTGCGTTTGGGCGCGCGGTCCTGGGCCCAAAACGACATCGGACCGGAAGACGAGCCGAGGCCCCCGGCCTGGGGCCGAAGCTCCGCGGCCTGGGCATTACGCGGAACCGGAAGCCTGCTCACCGATCTTGTGCGCCTCCAGCCGGGTTCCGTCTCCCGCTGGCAGGTAGTGATCGATCCCGGAGAGAAGGGGATCGGGAACCTGCGCGTAAAGGAAGCGGATTTACCTGCCGGCTATGAAGCATGGGCGGTTTCCCGCGCGCGCGGACTCAAATTCCGCTTAAACCCCGGGACCGCGATTCCGGCATCGTCCGGATTTACCGATACCCTGTCCGTATTCGCGGGCACGGCGGAAGCATTGGCGGGAATTGGCGAATTGGCCCGTGCGCCCGAATCCGTGGATGCATTGGCCTTTGCCTTGGAGCGGAATCATAGCCAGGCGGTTCTCAGAATCGATCTCCCGTGGATCGGTCGGGTCGAGGCGGATGTCTACACCCTTTCGGGACGCCGCCTGGCGGGCTTGAACGCGGGTCCATTGGGTCCAGGGATCTACCGGCTGCCCTTACTCATTGGTTCCCATCCGGAAACCCTGTTTTTGCGGCTTCGCATCGCCGGGCCGAACGGCAGCCAGGCATTCTCCCGCATTTTGGCTCCTTAGATCGTAAAGATTCCCGACTCCGACCAACTCCCTTGCCCCTATTAGCGCTTCCGGCCGGATGGGCAAAAGCATATTTTACCCCGCTAAGGCGGTATCGGCGCGCATGGGAAAGCAATTGGGGTTGGTTTATATTTGCAAACGTGATTTAAATCCATTTCGATCTGAAAAGAGTAGTACACAGGTCGGGTGGATAAAACGTCTAAAGGTTCTTGCGGATAGACCCCCGCAGGGATTGCTCGAGCGCGGAAACCGGATCTTGAAGAGAACTATCGCCTTTCTAATCCTGGCCTTGGCATTGCCCACCCTGGCGCAATCCGATCCCCCCAGCGCACCCGTCGCCGACCCCGATCCGGCTACCGTCAATCCTTTCTTCGAATCGGTATCCGTCACCTTGACCGCGGGCCCCAGCGCCACGGAAATCCGTTGGGATACCGGCTCCGCCACCATTCCTCTACTTGCCACCGAAGGGAAGTCATACGATGGGAGCCCCATCGTTATCCATAGCACGACCGTACTGAGGACGGCGGCCTATTATCCCTCGGACCCCCTGCTTCCGATGACGGCGAACTACTCCTACCTCCGCGACGCCAAGCCGTCCATCGCCTTTACTTCGCCTACGACGGGCCAATCGTTCCACGTTGGCCAGACGATCCATATCGCCGCCAATGCGAGCGATGCCGACGGCCCTACCCCGCTCACCGTCCGCTTCTCGTACCGCGTCAGCGGCGGAACGGCGTGGACCGATTCGACTCCCGTGAAGGGTACGTCCACGTCCTACGTGACCGATTGGATCACGGACGGGACCTCGCCCACAGGGACGGTGCAGTTGCGCGCCATCGCGACGGACCCGAAAGGCGCGGCCGATACATCGACCATGTCGATTACCATCGCGGCCAACAAGGCCCCCACGGTAACCATGACCTCGCCGGCCAATAACTCGTCCTACCTCGCCCCGGCGTCCATTAAACTCACGGCCTCCCCGGCCGATGCCGATGGGAACGTCACCAAGGTGGAGTTCTACAAGGCGGCCGCCGCGCCGGGCACTTGGACTCTGCTGGGCGCCGTCAGCGCGGCTCCATGGACATTGAATCTTACCGGTTTGCCGGAGAGCACCTACACTTTCCATGCCGTCGCCTACGACAACGGCACTCCCGTTTTGACGGGGACCTCCGCTTCGGTTATCGCGAATGTCGTAAAGAACAATCCTCCCGCGGTCTCGATTACCTTCCCGCAAAACGGGAAGACCTACTACGCGCCTTTCGACACCAGCGTAGTGGCTACCGCGACGGATGCCGATGGAGGCATGGCCAAGGTCGACTTCTACGACGGGATCGCCCTGGAAGCCACCGACAGCGCCTCGCCTTGGACCTACAAGCATAATTACCTGGCCGGGAGCTATACCCTGACCGCGACGGCTACCGACTCCCTTAACGCATCGACGACCTCGGCGCCGGTCAGCTTCACCGTGATCAACAACACCAAGCCCACGGCGAAAACCGGGAAGGATACCGCGATCGTACAGCCCCAATCCTGCCAGCTGAACGGCAGCGGTTCATCGGATCCGGAAGGGACCACGCTCCACTATAAATGGTCGGGGCCGACGGGCGTCACCTTCAGCAACGATACCGCAGCCAACCCTATCGCGCAATTCCCGGCCAACGGCACCGGCGGCTTCGCCATCCAGCTTAAGGTGACCGACCGGGGCATCCCCGCCCTCTCCGACTCGGTTAAAATGACGGTGACGGTGTGGGCCAAGCCGATTATCACCAGCCCGCTCACCGCGGGGGCCGTGGCGAACCAGAATTTCACCTACACCCTCACTGCCTCGGGCTTTCCTACCCCCACCCTCGATGCGCCCGCCGCCACCCGGCCCGCCTGGCTCAATTACAACGCCACGACCAGCACGCTTTCGGGCAAACCCACCGCCCAAGGCTCGTTCAATGTCGGACTCATCGCGAAGGACACCGCGGGGACCGACTCCAAGACCCTGGTCATTACGGTGGGCGACTCCCTGTACAAACCTTCCATCACGAGCGCCCTTTCCGCCACGGCGAAGGTCGGTACCGGTTTCACTTATGCCATTGCCGCGCGCGGAAATCCATCCAACTTCACTTATACCGTCACCGGCCTGCCAACGGGGCTTTCGGTCTCCGGCGCGACCATCAGCGGGACGCCCACGGCTTCCGGCAATTTCACCGTTTCCATTACCGTGACCAACAGCCTGGGATCGGATCAGAAGAACCTGGCGCTGACGGTGAACCAGGATCTGAAAATAACCCAGGATCTCCCGGATAGCCTGCCCTCGGTGTTCGACAAGGGTTCGGCCAACTTCTTCGTCCAGGCTTCGGGATTTCCGAACCCGTCGTACCAGTGGCAATTCAGTTCCAGCTCGGCGACCACGGGCTTCGTCGCGGTGGGGAACAACTCCAACGGCTACAACATCAATCCCGTCTCCACGGCGTCCACCGGATGGTACCGGGTGATCGTCAAGAACGGATCGAGTCCCGATCTCACCAGCAAATCCTGTTACCTGAAGGTGAAGCCCTTGCCCGCTCCGGTGAAGATCATCCAGAACCCGACCGCCCAGGTGGCGGTGGTGGGCGATAAGGTGCAATTCAAGGCCAAAGCCACCGGAGAGCCGCTCCCCTTGTCTTATCGCTGGTTCAAGGGATACCCGTCCCGGACGGCCATCACCGCTTCCAAAGCCGACGATACGGTCCTGACCCTCGATTCGGTCACCATCGGGATGAGTACCGTTTACAGCGTGCGCGCGACTTCGACCAATTTCCCGGCGGACACCAACAACGCATCCTACTATGCCTGGAGCGATACCGTTAGGCTCTCGGTGCAATTGCCGAAACTGGCCAAGCCGACGGCAAGTCCGGCGGGGGGCTCGATTTACTCCCCCACCCAGGTTACCATCGCCCCACCCGTGCCGGCCGCGACCATCTGGTATACCCTGAACGGCGTGGATCCGGTCCAGGGAGCCCCCAACCTACAGTACGCGGGCGGAGCCATCTTGATCGATTCCACCCGAACTCTCAAGGCGAGGGCTTACTACCCTAACGTGTATCGGGCCAGCGACGTGATGACGGAAGTCTATACCATGACCGCCCAGAACAAATCGGCCAAGCCCATCATCGGTCCCGCCGATTCGGTGTTCACGGGCACGCTGACCGTTACCATGTCCGCGCCGGACGGGAGCGATATCTACTACACCATGGACGGAAGCGATCCGCTGGCTTCCAACTCCAAATATCCGCAGGGTGGGATCGTTATCACCGGCACCACGCAGGTGAACGCCGTGGCCAAGAAGGCGGGTTTACTCCCGTCCGACACGGCCTCGAAACTCTTCACCTTGGCCAAACCGAAGCCGAAAGTGCTCACGCCCGAATTCTCGCCCGATGGAGGCTCATTCTCCGGGTCCTTGTCCGTGAGGATCGTTTGCCCGACCCCCAACGCGATACTGCACTATACCCTCGACGGGAAGGATCCGGATACCAGCAGCCCCGTGCTCGCCGGCGCTGGCCTCACCCTCACGAAGACCACCGAGGTCAAGGTGATCGGGATGCTGAAGGACTACGGGAACAGCGATATCGTTACGCGGGATTTCCATCTCGGGCCGGGATCCATCGTGGCATCCCCTCCCGGTGACACGATTTTCAAAGACTCCCTCCGAGTGAAGCTGACGGTTACCCCCGCGGATGCGGTCATCCACTTTACGGTGGATGGGAGCGCGCCAAATGATCAGTCCCCCATCTTTCCCGTCGTGGGCCTGCCGCTCACCACGACAACGACCCTCACCGCCATCGCCTATCTGGGGAGCCAGCCGGGGAATCCGCAAACCTTCGGTTATACCCTGAACCATGGCCCGCTCATCACGCCTATCCCCATCACGGCCAATAACGCCCTCACCTTCAAGGACACCTTGACGGTAGGATTGCAATCGACGCCGGGAGCCACCATCTACTATACCCTAGACGGTTCGGAGCCGGCCATCATCCCCGCCAACCAATACCAGAAGCCTATCGTCTTGAGCCGGACCACCACCTTGCAAGCGATCGCGGTAGAGAACGGTTTCGATAACAGCAAGGTATTGGTGGCCACTTATACCTTGGTGCCTGAGAAGCCCGAAATGAAACCGCCGGGCGGGTCCTATCCCTTCCCCCTCATCGTCCGCCTTTCCTCCACGTCGCATTCCGCCAGCATCTACTATACGCTGGACGGCAGCGCGCCCACGCCCGGGACGGGGATCCCCTACGCGGGCGATACCGCTATCCGGATCGTATCCGCGGCGACGCTGAAGGCGGTGGCGGTGGCCGGGAACATCGCCAGCGAAATCGCCTCGGAGACCTACAGCGCGACCTTGATCAGCGATACCACCTTGGCTCCCGGGCATACCCTTTTCCTGGACGGGGGCTACACCCTGCGCAATCCGGAGGACCAGCAAGCAACGGCGAAAGTGCATATCGGCAGCCCGTTCTCCTCGGGATTGGTCGGCTTCGACGCGGTACAATACACGCTCAACCTTTCCCTTGCCGGCGCCGGCGCGGTCCCGCAAGCGTTCCCCAATCTGATGTTCACGACTCCCCCTTCGGAAAAGCGGTCCCTTTACAAAGTGGAGCCCTCCGGGAAGATCTTCTTCGTTACGTCCGCCGATACCGTGACCTTGGGCGCGGGCACCTATTTCATGGGCATAGATACCCTGCCCCCGACCATCGCCTATGCGCCCGAATCCTTCGATGAAAAGGATTCCACGCGGGTGGGCTTCACCATCCACGATAACGTTTCCAACCTGAGCTACAATCTCAACCGCAACGACGATTCCACCCGCGACGTTTCGGGTGGCTTCCTTTCCAGCGATCAGGCCATCGCGGCCCAGCTGAAAAATCCCGCGGGCGTATTGAAGCCGCTCTTCGTGCAGTTGATCGTCACCGATTACCGGCAGACGGCCTATTTCCCGGCGGGAGACGCGCATGCCATGCTTCCCCTGGCCCAGAGGCTGAGCCCATTGCAAGGGCCGGCGGCGTGGAAGATCGGGGCGCGCGCGAATTCCCTGTACGATTTCATGGCCATCCCCCTCGACCTCAATCCTCCCCTCACGCTCGATGGCCTGCGCGCTTTGAATCCGAAGGCGCAAATCGAAGCGACCGGCTACGATGGCAGCGCGAAGAAATTTTCCGCCTTGGCCGGAGGCACCCCATTGCAAGCCGGCCAGGGGTATTGGATCGCGGCGCGTTCGCCCGTTACCTCCTTACGTATGGACCATGCCGAGACATCCCGCGGCAATGGCAAAGCGACCTTCACCATCGTCCTGCACAAGGGCTGGAACCAGATCTCCAACCCGCACCTGGAAACGTTGTACTGGCCCTTCTCCCGGGCCTTGGATACCTATCGCAGCTTCACGATCAAGGGCTTGTGGGGCTATGATCCCGCTCTCGCGACTCCCGATTACGTACAATCCGATTCATTGGTCCCTTGGCGCGGTTACTTCGTCTATAACTACAACGGCGATACCGCCGTCCCGCTCTTGACCCGGCCCGCTACCTCGATCATGCCGGCCCCTCCCGCCGGCAAGAGCGCGGCCGCGGGCCGCATCCAATTGGCGATGGGATGGGACGGGCGAACGAGCCTGCGTTTGGGCGCCGATGCCGGGTCCCAAGACGGATTGGGCACCGAGGATGAGGAAGCGCTTCCGCAGCGCGGCGACCGTTTTCTGCGGGCCATGCGCGATGGCCGCGCCCTCGCTTCCGATTGGGTCCGGCTGGATGGCGGAGTGGTGCAACGCTGGCGCGTGGAATTCGGAAGCGCGGGCGACTCGTTGCCATCCCTGCGTATCGCCGATTTATCCTTGCCCGCGGGAGACGAGGCCTGGGCCTTTTCCGCTTCCCGTAAAATGAAGTTCCCCATCCTTCCCGGCGCGGAAATCCCGGCTTCCGGGTTGTCGCGCGATAGCCTCATCGTGGTCGCCGGCCCCAAGGACAAGATCGCCGCCTTGGATTTGACGAAGGAGTTCTCCGCGATCGCGCCCGAGCTGGACGCCAAGGTGACCATGGCCCCTGACGGCTTCCGCCTGCGGATGGCCCTGCCTTCCCGCGCCCACATCCGCGCGACGGCCTGGTCCCTGCGGGGAACCCGCCTCGGCACCCTTACCACCGGGATGCTTTCGGAAGGCACGTATGATTTCGCCTTCGGAAAGGATTTTTCCGACCGCCCCGCCCGCCTCGACCCCGGCATGTACGTCCTTTTGGTGGAAGTACGCGGCCAGGATCTCTCCGCGCGTTTGAGCCGTAAGGTCCTCATCTCCCGCTAACTCCCCGTCCGCATGCGAGCGGGGAGCTTTCCGCCCGCTTCCGCTTTCGCCTTTCGCGTCCTTCCGATGCGGCCCCGCGCGTTAAGTGGTACATTTCCTCCCGGGCCGCGGGGCCCGTCATAGCGTCGATGGAATTCCGGGATCGGGAGGCGGGCCGCAAGACCCCCCTTCCGCGCTTGAGGGGGTGTTTCCCGGAATTTTCCCGACGTCTACCCAGGACGAAACGGATAATTACATGATGCAATCGCGTGGATGGACCGCCATCTGGTTGGGGCTGGCGCTGGCATGCGCCTACCCCGCGTTGGCCGGCACGGACGAGGACATGGCCCAGGCCAAATCCTACCTCAAGGATTACCTGAAAGATCTGAACGCGCGCTATCCCTTCGCGGATTGGGAACGCCAGGCGGCGAAATGCCGCGTCGATCTGGACCGGTTGCGCGGCCGCGTAGGGGCGGGACCGGAAGCCCCCGATCGCCCGGCTTACGGGGAAATCGAGGCCATGGAGTTGCGCATCGAGGAGTTGCAAAAGCGCAGCGCCGACGTAGGCAAGCTGACGCAGGATTTATACGTGACTTCGCTCGTGCGCCAAATCGATACGCGCTTCATGAAGGACGGAAAGACGTGGACCCAGGATACGCGCCTGGCGTTCCAACGGGCGCTCATGCCTTACGAAGGCGGGAGCTTGAAACCCAAGACGCGGTTCCAGGCCGACGTGTCCCGGCTGGAAACGGATTTCCGGGCCGCGCAAACCGCTTGGCTCTTCACCTTCGCGCAGGACTTCCTGGGGCGGAAGGTGGAAGAGCATCTGAAGGCACATGAATTGGCGCGCATCGAAGCGATGTATGACGATTATTCCTTCCAACTCGATTATTGGTCGCGCCAGGCGGACGCCAACACCGCCCAGGCCCAATCCCAGATGGAAAAGCTGGCCAAGCAGTACGATGGGAACAAGGCCTTCCTGAAATCGAACCTGGAAGCCTTGCTGGAAGCCCTCAATACGGACTTCCTCTTCAGCGATCTCCTGGAATACGCCCGCAAGCAGAACGTGGACTTTACCATCGAAGTGGAGGACAAGATCGAGGAATCCCTGAAGGAGCGGAGCCAATCCGTGCGCGCGCCCATCCAGGATCGCATCCTCGCTTGGAAATCCTTCGCCGCCAGACTGAAGGACGGCATCGAGCGGACGCAGGCCCGGGCCCATGAGCAGGAAGCCCGGAACCTGGCGGCCTCGCGGGAACGGGAGCGGGCCGAGAAGGATAAGGAATCGCAAGCCCAGGCGGAAGCCGAACGGGAGAAGGCGCGCGCCGATGAGGAAAGGCGGGCCGAGGCCGAGCGCGCCGAGGCCGCGCGCAGCGAACAAGCGCAATTGGCGGCCCTGGCCGAGGAGCAAAAGCGGTTGGAGGCGGAACAGAAGGAGAAGTTCAAGCAGACCCTGACCGCGCTCAAGACCTTCACCTTCAAGAGCGAGACCGCGGTGGAGCTGGACGATGATTCCAAGAAGGCCCTGGGGACCAAGGCCGGTTTCCTGAAAACCAGTTACGTCAGTTCGGGGCAGACTAAGCTCAAGGTGGACAAGGCCAAGTTCAACGATACCTTGGCCCTGGTACAGCGGTTCACCATGGAACAGGGATCGATCGACTTCTCCAAGATGAGCCTGC
Source organism: Fibrobacterota bacterium (assembly GCA_019509785.1). Taxonomy (NCBI): domain Bacteria; kingdom Pseudomonadati; phylum Fibrobacterota; species Fibrobacterota bacterium. The sequence goes on from JAEKLQ010000033.1 coordinate 90,244, forward strand.
AAGAAAGATCAAACCAAAGCGCCTACACCTTCTCTTCGCCGGCCGGACGCACCAGCCAGGGCGATCTGGAGAACTTCGTAGCCGAGGTAGCCCTGGGATCATTCAGCTCGTTCTACAACTTCCTTTCCTTCGTGACACCCAGCCGTTGGAGCGCCGGGCGCATCAACTGGATGCCCGATCGCAACGCCCAGAAGGAAGTCCATGACCGCGAGTTCAGCTACGTGGACCTGGTGGTGGATGCCCACCGCAAGCATAGCGGCGGCGGCGGCAGGGAGGAATCCACCGCGAACCTACCGGCCAACATGATCGTCATATTCGACCCGCAGGGATCCATCATCCGCTTCCAATCCTTCGCCAACGTGGACGAGGTATCCATTCGCGGCGGGGATTTGGTCGGGGGGAAGCTGTATTACAAGTTCCTCAATTACTCCACCGATCGGCAGCACATCTACCTGAACGGGATCGACGGGGAGATGAAAGTGGCGAGCCCGGGCGGGAAGAGCTGAGTTTTATAAACGCTTGCGGTTGAACAGGAAGAGACCCAAGCCAACGGACGCAACGGCCCAGAGCCCCGTGTTCGCGAGCGCATGCCACGCGTGCTCCCGACGCAAGGTATCGCTCACCAGTCCCAGCGACCAGACGTGCACGCCCCCGAACTGGGGCAGCATCCCGATCACCCGGCTCATCAGGCCGGCCTCGCTGATGAAGTTCCCGTAGTACCGCCACAAGTTGACCACGTAGATGATGGGCAGGAACAGCAGGCACAGGAAGAAGATCATGAAATTGCCGAGGAAGTTCCGCATCAAGAAGAAGAGGCCCACCAGACAGGTCATGGACAGCCCTAGGGGCAAGATGAGCAGGAAGACTTCGTGCAGATCGATTCCGGCGATGCGCAGGAGCTCGCCCCAGAACAAGGCGATGGCCAGGAAGCCGTAAGCGAGGGACGGGATGAGCACGGAGATCATCTTGGAGAGATAGAAGGCGGGCCGGCCCACGTCCCGGGACAGGACGAGCAGATCGTTGTTGCGGAGGTAATGCGGCCCGGTGCGGTCGAGGCAGAAGCTCAAGGTGAAGAGGGTGGTGAGGAAGACGATGGTGGAATAACCCACCACCAGCACGGTATTGACCCGGAGCGCCTTGCCGATAAGCTCGCCGTTGTTGATGTGGATCTCGCCCGCCATCACGAAGCGGATCGGAACGAGCAAGACCAAAAGGCTAGCGAGGGCGACCCAGGGCAAGGGGCCTTTCAAGGCGGGAGCCAGCTCGAACAGCAGGAGGGCCCGCAAACGCATGGAACGGCTTTCCGCTTTCATCGCACCCGCTCCAGGAAATAGCGTTCGAAGGCGTCGAAGTCCGCGAAATCGGACATGGGGCTTTCGCCCGCGACCTTGCCCTTGTGCAGGACCAGGACCTGATCCGCCAGGTGCATCACTTCCGCCAGCCTATGGGTGGAAATGAGGAGGGTGACCCCCTCGGCCTTGAGCCCGTCCAGTTTGGACCGCAGCATGGCGATGCCCACCGGATCGAGGCCGCTGTTGGGCTCGTCCAGGATCAGCAGCCGGCCGCAATCGAGCATGGCCAGAGCCAAGGCCAGCCTCTGCTTCATCCCCTTGGAATACGCGCGGATGGGTTTGCCGCTCAACTCCAGGCCGAAGCCGTCGAGATAGGACTCCACCTCGGCGCGCGATCGCCCCTCGAGCCCGATCAAACGTTCGTGGAGGACGATGAGATCCTGCGCCCGCGCACGCTCGGGGAAATCCACCGCTTCCTGCAAATAGCCAATGCCGCGCCGCGAACGCGAGTGCATGGCCGGCTCGCCGAAGAGCGATGCCGCGCCGCCCGAAGGCGGACGCAAGCCGAGCAACATGTGGATGAAGGACGATTTGCCCGCCCCGTTCTCCCCTACCAAGGCCACGCAGGCTCCCTGCGGGATCGAGATCGTAAGCGGCCCGATGCGCGTGCCGCTGCCGTAGTCCAACTCGAGCGCGCGGCAATCGATGGCGGGATTCACTGGCGCACAACCGTGCGGCGCAAGGAAACCGCGATGGCCGATCCGCCTTCGCTACGGGCGGGGTTCCCATCGGTCCCGCGCCAGTCGAAATCGTCCCAGGCTTGCTCCGCCTTCAGGAGGCCGGAAGCCCCGTACCAATACTTACCCGAACTGGCGACGCGGTCGCCGTCGAGCACGGATTCCGCGATGACCCAGGCCTCCTCGAAATGCCCCCGATATCCCAAGGTGTCCACCACGGTCTGGGTCCGGTTCACCGTGAATAGACCCATCGAAGTGGTTTCGTTCCAGCCTTCGATCAACAGGGAGGGCAGAACGAGAAACGCATCGCTATCCCCCGGAGCCGTAACCGCTGCGGTAGCCGCGGTCTTAAGCGGGTAATAGCGCGCCGCCCCGCCGGCGACCCCGGGCAACTCCACGCCTTCGGACGTGAAGCGGACCAACCTGCGGGTCTCATCCACCAATTGGCCGGAAGAGTCTTCCCGGATGCGCAAGGTCAGGACCTTGACCGTATCACCCCCGTCAATGGAGTCCTTACCGAAAAAGAAAGTGACCCGGCGCTTGCTGACCACTTGCTCCGGAACCTGGCCGCCGGCGCGCCACAGCGCTTCGGTGGCGAGGAAAGCCACGCTGTCCCCCGCCTGCGCGAGGCCGGGAAGCACGCGGATGTCGGAAGGCTTGGAGCGGAATTCGCGGGTGGAGAAGAGGTCGCACCCCGAAAGGAGCAGGGCCGCCACGCACGGTAGGACGGGTAGGCGACGCATTTGGAGAGCCAATATACCACATCCGCGCGACAATTGGTAGGTTTTGGGGCATGGCCGGTCCCGCTCCCCAGGGCGCGCCCCGCATGCTGCGCATCGACATCCGCACCCGCTACGGCGCCTTGCAGGGTAACCTCGCGGTTCCTCCCGGCGGGATGCGCTTGGCGGAGCTCGCCGCGAATCTGATGGCGCTGGACGACCGGATGGTCGGCATGGCCGCGAAAGCGGAGGCCCAAGCCGGCCGGGCGGTCACCTGCTCCAAAGGGTGCGGCGCCTGTTGCAGGCAGGCGGTGCCCCTCTCCCCCGCCGAAGCCTGGATGCTGGCGGATCATGTGGCCGCCTTCCCGGCGGAAAAACGCGAGGCCGTCCTAGGCCGGTTCGCGCAGGCCCGCGAGCGCCTGTTCCAGGCGGGTTTCGCGGAGCGATCGTTGCAAGGCGCCGGCAAGGCTGCGCTGGAAAGGTTGGCCGTGGATTATTTCCGGTTGGGAATACCCTGCCCCTTCCTCGAAGCGGAAGCCTGCTCCATCCATCCCCAACGGCCATCGGCGTGCCGCGAGTTCCTCGCGGTCTCCCCGGCCGAATACTGTTCCGATCCCGGAAGCCGTCCCGTCCGTAACGTGCCCATGGCCGCCAGCGTGACCGATGCGCTCTCGCGCTTATGCGCGACCCTGCTGGGCGGCGAACCGACCACCGTTCCCTTGGCCTTGGCGCTGGAGTGGGCCGCCGCCAATCGCGATGAGGGCCGCCTGAGCTTCGACGCCCTGCTCCTGATGGAATCCTTCTTCGGCATCCTGGCCGCCGCCGTGGGTAAGCCCGCATGAAGACCGCCTTCTCCATCGTGGCCTTCGTGGTGGCGGCCGCCATGGTCATCACCTTGCTGGTGTTCTGGAACATCTACATGATTTCGGATTACCATACCATCCGGGAGCTCTACCAGATGACGCACGGCACCATGGAAGTGCCGGCCCGGGCGCGTTGGACCGTGCTCATCCTGGGCATCACCTTCTTCTCCTTGGTGCTGGTGGTGCTGTCCATCTTCTTCGCCGCTTTCCTGCGGGCGGCGCGCTTCCGGCGGGAGCAGAAGGATTTCGTCAACATGATGACGCATGAGCTGAAGCTGCCCATGTCGTCCATCCAGATGTTCGCCCAGACCTTGCGGCAGCGCGAGCCGTCGCCGGAAGATCGCATCCGCTTCCTGGATGCCATCCTCAAGGATTGCCTGCGGATGAATCTGCTCCTCGATCACCTGCTGAAATCGCAGCTAATCGAGAAGGGCCGCATGCCCGTCAACCGCAAGCTCGTGGGCCTGCGCGAGTTCGTGGAGGATTTCGCCCGGAAGTGGCCGCGGCCGTTGTCGATACGCCTTTCCGCAGACGCCCAAGCCAGGGTCGATCCGGTGCTGCTGGATTTGGCCATCACCAACCTGGTCAACAATGCCGAGAAGTACGGCCGGGGCAGCGTTCCCGAGTTGGGCTTGGACGTCGACGGCCGTCTCGCGCGCCTGAGCGTGAAGGATGCGGGATCGCCCATCCCCAAGAAGTACGCCCGCAAGATCTTCAAACGTTTCTTCCGCATGCCCAACCGCGATACGCGCCGGGAGAACGGCGTGGGGCTGGGATTATACATCGTGAAATCCATCGCCCGCCTCCATGGCGGCCGCATCGACCTGGAAACCTCCGGTTTGGAAGCGGGCGCTGCCTGGAGGGGCAACCGATTCACCCTGGTCCTGCCGCGAGCCGAGGAGCGCCCATGACGAATCGCATCCTGCTGATCGAAGACGACCGGAACATGGCCATGGGGCTGGAGTTCAATCTCAAATCCGAAGGCTTCGAGGTGGTGCATTGCCTGGACGGCGAAACGGGGCTGGCGGCCATGGCCGGCGGCAACTTCGATCTCCTGGTCCTGGATTGGATGCTGCCCGGCGTCGACGGCCTGGAAGTGCTGCGCGAACTTCGCAAGAAGAACATTTCGGTACCGGTGCTCCTCCTGACCGCGCGGGACACCAAGGAAGACATCGTGGAAGGGCTGGATAGCGGGGCCGACGATTACCTGGCCAAACCCTTCGACCTCAACATCCTGATGGCCCGCATCCGCTCTCTGCTGCGCAGCCGGTCCTGGCTCACCCAGAAGGAATCGGTCAAGGAGGCCCGCTTCGGCAATGCCTACATCAACTTCGAGACCTTCGATGCGGAGGTCGCGGGCCAGCAGGTGCGCCTCAGTTACAAAGAGGCCATGATCATGAAGCTCTTCTGGGAAAAGCGGAACCAGGTGATTACCCGGGAAGAACTGCTGCAGAAGGTATGGGGGATCGAGGGTTATATCCAAAGCCGAACGGTGGACAACCACATCGTGCAGCTGCGGAAGATTTTCGAGGCCAACCCCAAGAATCCCCGCCTGATCCTATCCATCCACGGATCCGGCTACAAATTCGTGGGCCAATGAAACGGGCTTAGTCGTCGCCGTCCTTCGCTTTGGCTTTCCTCATCCGTTCCAGCTGACGTTCGCGTTTCTCTTCGCGACGCTTCAACTGATCTTCGTCGGACTTCTGATTGCCGGACGACTTCTGGGCTTCCGCCGGGCCGGTGGTCGAGCCGCCGTTGTCATCGGTCCGGACCGAAGCGGCCGAAGCCATCTCGGATGGATCGGTATCCTTTTCGAGGATCAAGCTATGGAGCTCGCGGGCCAGGGCCGCCCGCTCTTCCGGCTTGGCCTCTTGCAAGGCCTTGCGCTTCGCCTTGATGAGGGCGATCATCCCTTCCATCTTATCCTTGCGCTCGCGGAAGGCCGCCTTCTGCTCTTCGGTAAGCCCCTTGGCATGGCTCTTCTGCCAGGCCTTCGAGTCGCGCTGATCGGGATTGTCGGTCGCGGAGGCCGGCTCATCGACTTGCATGCGGCCGGGTCCCGGAGCGGGGTTTTGCGAACGGACGGACGCGTCCTTGGCCGCGGCGGGCTTCGCGATATCGTGCGCGAATCCTTTGGCGGCAGCCCGGCCTGCTTCGTCGGCGAAGGCCGACGAGGATGCCGCGAGGAGGACAATGCTTAGAATCTTGAGAGGGCCCATTGCCATGCTTTCACCGTTTTCGCGCCGTAGATAAGATAAACACCCTGCAACAACCACGCCCAGGATTATGCCCTTCAAACCGGGGTGAAATCGGCAGAACCGATTTCAACAACCTTCCTAAAAACGACACCTTTCGTTCCATGCTTCGCGCGGATCGGAAGCGGCTCTAACTTAAGTTCAAGATACCGGCGGTCTTAATGGGGAAAAAGGACCAAGGAACAGATTGACCCGGACGGACGGCCCTAGGCCGGTAATTCCCCTCGGGTTGCTTGGCCCGTTACCTTCATGCTACCCCTTCAAGCCTTTGAATTCCTCTTTGCGGATCCCCAAGCGTTCCATGATATCCCGCAGCACCTTGCGATCGATGCCCAGGAAAGAGGCCGCCAAGGTGAGGTTCCCGCGTGCCTTGGTCAGCGCCAGGCTGATGGCGCGGGCTTCCGCCTGTTCGCGCGCGGCCTTGAGGGAAAGCAATTCGCGATCGGGATCTTCCGGCAGATCCAGGCTCTCCACATCGATGACGCGCGAGCTGGAGCTGAGCAAGGCCTTCTGGATCTTGTTCTCCAGTTCGCGTACGTTGCCGGGCCAGGTGTATTTGAGCAAAGCCTTCTCGGCGGCGCGCGTGAGCGCGGCGGCGTTCATGTTGAAAGAGACGCAGGCTTTCTTGAGGATGTGGGTGGCCAGGACCAACACGTCGCCTTCGCGATCGCGCAGGGGCGGCAAACGCAATTGCACCAGGTTGAGGCGATAGTAGAGATCCTCCCGGAAGCGGCCTTCGCGGATCTCCGCGGGCAAATCCCGGTTGGTGGCGGCGATGATCCGCACGTCCACGGCGATCTCCTCGTTGCCGCCGACGCGGCGGATGCGGCCCGATTGCAAGGCGCGCAGGAATTTCACCTGCATCAGCAAGGGCAGTTCGCCCACCTCGTCGAGGAAAAGCGTTCCGGTGCTGGCTTGTTCGAAAAGCCCGCGCTGGACGGCGGTGGCCCCGGTGAAGGCGCCCTTCTCGTGGCCGAAGAGTTCGCTCTCGATCAGGTTCTCGGGAATGGCGCCGCAATTGACGGCGATGAAGGGCTTGCTACCGCGCGCCGAATGCGCGTGGATGAAATTGGCCAACACGTCCTTGCCGGTGCCGGTCTCCCCGGTGATGAGGACCGGGACGGTGCTGGCGGCGGTCCGCTTGGCCGCTTCCACCAACTTGGACATTTCCTGGGAGGAATAGACCATGTCCCCCGCGCCCTTGACCTCGCGCAAGGTTTCGATGCGCTCGGCCTGCTCGATCTGCGCCTGGTTGGCCCCCAGCACGCCGCCTACGGCCTGGCAGATGCGGGCGAAGAGCTTGCGTTGGGGCTCGGAGAAAGGCGAGTCCGGTTTCTTGCGATGCAGATAGAGGAGCCCGATGATCTGGCCGCTCATGCGGTTCTGCAGCGGCGCGACCAGGATGGAGTGGATGTTCTTTTGCGCCAGGGATTGCGTGGAGACCTCGCCTCCGCCCGCCGCGCCGTCCACCGCCGACCAGATGATGGCTTCCCGGTTCTTCAGGGCCGCGTTGACCGCGGAATTGGAATAGTTGTCGTTGTCTTCGGGGATGGAGCAGAGAAGGCTAAGCGAACCGCCGTCCACCGTGAAGAGGTAACCGCCGTCGGCTTCGATCAGTTCCATCCCCAGCGACAGGATCTCCTCCGAGGAGCGCTGCTTATCGGGATTGTCCAGGAGGCGGATGACGCCGTCCAGTAAGCGCTCGACGGGATTGCCCACGGTGGGGGCGGCGCCGGCGGGAGCTTCGGGCGCGGCGGCGGGAGCGGCTTCCGGGAACTCCACCACGAAGGTATCCGTCCCGGCCTTGATCTCGTCGCCTTTGGAAAGCAGGTGTTCGGCCACCATGCCGCCGTTGATCTCCACCATCCCGTTCATCGCCATGAGCCGGTACTGCCCGGCCTGCTTCAGGATTTGGAAATGGATCTTGCGGACGTGTTCCCCGGACAGGAGCAGGTTGTTGACCGCGCCGCTCCCGGCGGTGAACACGTTATGGGCCATGACGTGCGTATCGCCCGTCTCTTTATTCTTCAGGATCACTTCTTACCGGCCCTCCTCGAGAAGTCGTAAACCGTCGGCTCCCCGCCTTCCACCGCCACCGAGTCCCGTAGCACGTCGCGGTTGCCCGCGTCCCGGATCTCGATCAGGTGGCGGCTGGCCGGCAGATGGATTTCCCCGCCCTGCCGGTAGCGAACCTTGTTGACCAGCACCCGGTAATTATCCGGAACGCCCGTGACGATGAGTACGCCATAGGGCCGCAGCGCCGGGCGACGGGCCGCGGCCGATGGCGCCTTCGCGTCGTTCTCCTTGGAAATCAGGCTCATCTCCCGTTCCCTCAGTTCGCGACCCGCGTCGTCAAAGGCCGGCCGGGACTCAAGGTAAAAAAAAGCCCCGGTGGAAACGGCCAGCAGGGCGAAGCCGGCGGTGATGAAACGGATCTTGGCGGGTACGGCGGCGGCCTGCCGGGCCGGCACGACGGGGGTAGCCGACGTATCCGGCGCCGAGTTCATCAGGACTCCCAAATCCCTGAACTTGGCTTGCACCTCTTCGTCGCCGGGATCGGCCTCCAAAAGCTCGCGCAGACGTTGGAAGGCCTGATCGAATTCGCCGGAGGCCTCGGCCACGCGCACCATGGTCCATAACCAGGCCCGCTGTTCCGCGCGGATGACCGCCTCCAGGGCCTCCCGTCCACCGGCGAGGGCGATGGTATTGGCCTGCATGGCCTTGAGGCCTTTGAGGAGAGGGTCGAGGGATTTGGGGCGCTTGTCCGCATCGGGGTCGAGATAAGGCGTGAGCAATACCTTCACGGCGGGAGGGACGCCGGCCATGTCCGCCACCACGATGCCCGATTGGATCATGGCGACCACTTGCTCGGTGGATTTGCCCCGGTAGAAACGGGCCCCGGAAAAGGCCTCGAGGATCACCAGGGCCAGCGAGTAGTACTCCGAGACGTGATCGAGGCGGCCTTGGCCGCGCAGGATTTCGGGAGGAAGATAGGCCAGGGTTCCCTTGAGGCCCGCGCCCAACGAGTCGGTCTTCTCCCGGATGCCGGAATGGGTCTTGGCCATCCCCAGATCGAGCAGCTTGACGCGCCCGGACAGGTCGGCCATGAAATTCTCGGGCTTGATGTCCCTGTGAAGAACGCCCCTCTGGTGGATGAAATCCACCACTTCCACCATCTGGCGCGCCAGATGGACCTTGAGCGAGTCGGGCAAGCCTTCGCCGCCGGGCCCCTCGGTGGGGAGCCCCAGCCTTTCCAGGCTGGCGGTGGCGCGCAGATCGGGGGAGGACACGTAGGCCGATCCCAGCTCGGACATTTTCCCGAGATCGATCCCTTGCACGTATTCCATCACCAGGTAATAGTAGCGGCCATCGCTGCCGTAATCGAAGATCTGCGTCACGGAAGGATGCGAAAGAGAAGCGCAGAGCTTGGCCTCGCGCTCGAAGCGCTTGATTTCCTCTTCGTCGCCGATGTTGGAGAGCTTAAGGCGCTTGATGGCCACCATGCGATCGAGGCTGGTCTGGCGAGCGCGGAAGACTTGGGCCTCGCCCCCCTCGCCCAGGAGGGACCAGTCGGAGAAGTCTTCGACGGCGAAAGCCATTCAAGAGCCCGCGATCTTCTGCAAGGCGCTTTCGATGCGTTTGATGATGATCTGGTTTTGCGGGCTGACGGTCAGGGCCTGCTTCCAGGTCACCAGGGCCGCGTCCTCGTTACCCGATTCCCACAGCACGTTGCCGAGGTTCAGGTAGGCGCTCACGAAACCGGGATCCAAAGCGATGAGGTACTCGAAGGTCTCTTGGGCTTCCTTGTACCGCCCGAGGCTGTATTCCAGGATGCCGGCGAGATTGAGGACGTACTTGTTGCGCGGATCCACGCGGCGCGCGAGCTGGAGGTTTTCCAACGCGGGTTCGAAGCGCTGATGCACGTACTGCTTGTTGCCCAGGTGGAAGAGGGCGATGGCCCAATTCTCGGCGATAGCGGCGGTGTCCCGCAAGCGCGCGCAAACGGAGTACGCATCCGCGACGGCCTGCCAGACGGGCTCGCTGTCGGCGCTGACGGCTTTGGCCTTCAAGGCCAGTTCTTGCAATACCAGGGCTTGGCCGTAACGGGCCTCGAAGGAGGCGGGATGGCGATCCAATTCGGCATCGAAGAGACGGAGGGCGCGGGGATAATCGCCCACCCGGTAGCATTCCTTGGCGCGATTCAAATCGCCGGAACAGCCTACGAGCATGGCCGCGGCCGGGAGGACGGCGATCCAAAGGCCGGCGGCCTTCCGGACCGGGGCCGGGACGATGCTGGCGCTTTGCTTAACCATCGATGCCATGTCCCTCGCGAAATCCGCGGCGCTAATCCACCACGCGCATGACCCGGTCCCGGATCAACCGCATCTTCTCCCCTTCCAGGGAGCCGCAGGCCTTATCGATATCCGCCTGGATCCCGGAGAGGAGTTCCAAGAGGCGGCGCTCGAGCTCGGCCGGAGGGGCCGTGTCGAAAATGCGCTGCATCTCGGCCATGTAGCCGCGCTCGAAACCGCGTCCCCACCCCTCGCGCGGTCGGGTATCGCCCAACCCCGGGATGAGAGGCGAGGGTTTCCCGTCCGCTCCGAGCCAAACCATGTATTTCGCCTTCAGGGCCAGCTTGTCTTCGGGCGTGAGATGCAAGAGCCGCAAGAGGTGGGCTTCCAAATCGTCCAGGAAATCCGCCGACGGGAAACCCGGGGCCGGAACCCCGGGGGCGGAGGACTTGGCCCGCCATAGCAAGGCGCAGTAGGCGAGGAAGGGATCGCTGTTCCCCAGGGCGGGCGCGGCGCCCGCATAGGCGAGCTTTCCATCTTCGCCGAAACGCGGGGGTTCCTGCGCCGCCATGCGCGTGCCGGACAATTCCATCGCCAGTTGGATGGCCCCCATGATGAGGCGCAAGGCCACCTCGTCGATCTCGGCCGCGTCCGCCCATAAGGTGGTTTCCCGGCCGTCGGAAAAGCCTGCGCTGGATCGCGGACGCATGTCCACCATCCCCGGCCGCGCGGCGGGCAATCGGTCCCGCAAACGGAATTGCACCTCCGGAAGCACGGGGCGGAAGCCGTATATCGTGACGATGAGGGCTTCCAGGGAAGCCAGAAAGCCCGGGCCGTCGAGGCTGAAGGCGTCTTCCAAAGCCTCGGCGAGACCAGGGGGCAATCCCAAACGGATATGCATGCCCTCGCCTTGCAGCAAGCGGGCCAGGCGGCTGGCGGCGCGGCCGCCGGCCGGAGTCAGGCCGTAAGCCATGCAGGTATCCAAGGCGCGCACCTTGGCCAGTTGCGCGGCGAGGGTCTTGAAGATCGGGGAGCGCGTGGTCAGCTTCTTGCGGACCCGGCCCAACAATGTTTCCCAATCCCCCAATAACGTTTCGTACTCCCGCGAGGATATTTGTCCCACCACGACGGCGGCCGGCAAGGCCGGTTCGCCGAGCTGGGAATTGCCGACAGCGGGTTTACCGATAACGGCATTACCGAGAGCCGGTTTACCGAGGACGATCTCTGCAACCGCCGTTCTTTCGGGCGGGGTCGTTTCAACCGGACCGTCCTCGAATGGGGCGGTGGGCAAGCGGGGCGGCGCATCGGCAAGCGAAGGGGAAGCCGGCGCGAGGGAACGGAAGGCGAGGGCTTGATCGCCGGCGTCGAAGCGGGCGGCCTCCAAAAGATCGGGGGAAGAGCGCGGGGCGAGCGCCGGCTCGGCTTCCTGGCCCCCGGGAGCCAAGGCGAGGAACTCGCCCGTCTGCATCCCCTTGGCCAATTCGCCGGCCCTGCGGATGGCCGACATGTAATCGAAGCGCGCTTGCTGGCGATCCTCGAGGACGCGCGCCGCCGAGCGGCGTTCGCCTTTGAGCAGATGGTTGAAATGCTCCAGGATGGATCGGATTTGGCGATCCTTATGCCCGTCCTGCTGCTGCACCTTGTGGACCATGGCGTCGGCCAGGGTGGTGAGCGCGCGATCGATGGGGCCTTCGACCTTGGCCAGGCGGGCCCCGGCGGCCATGACCAGTTCCGTCGCCGAGTAGCGGGCTCCGCGCAAGGCGAAGCCTTCTTCGGTAAGGGTTTCGGGCATGAGCAAGGTGAGTTCCGACCCGAACACGCCGATGTTCTGGAGCAGTTCGATCAAATCCTCGTGGTACAGGCCGCTTACGTCCAGCACCAATTCCTTGACCATGGACAAGGTGGGATTGGCCACGCTACGGTTGAAGAGCACGGTGCGCGCGCCCAGGAAGACGTCCATGGGGCCGACCTGGAATTCCAGCCTGCCGATGCTGCGTTGGTTGAAGCGCACGGCGATGTCGACCACTTCCAGGATTACCCCGATGCAAAGGGCCGGGGCATCGTTGAGGTTGCCGATGAGCGGCATGCGCGCCGCCCGCGCGACCAGGCGGAACAGATCGGCCAGCCCGCGGTTGGTGGTAGGGTGATTGGACTCCAGCAACTCGCGGTAGCGCTTGACCATTCCCGGATCGAAGCTTTCGCCGGGCTTGCGCCCTTCCCCGATGCGTCTGGCGAAGGCGTGGAATGTCCCCTTCTCCGAGGCGGTCACGTAGGTTTGGCGGGTCTGATCCAAATCCGCCGCTTGGCGCAACAGGCCCAGATACGTTCCCAACTCGTAGCCCGGGTCGGCGGATTTAAGCTGCGCTTCCATTTCCGCGATGAACTGGTGGGACGGATGGGTGTCCATCCGCCCGAACTGATCTTTTCGCAAATGCAGGAACTTGTAAATGTCATCGTCCAGCTTTTGCCACTCGTCGTTCGGGAGTTCCGATGGATCGAGGTAGTCGGGCACGGACGCGGTCCGCATCAGGGCGCGTTTGCGATGCCGGGGCCCGGTCGCCATCCCGACTTCGGTCGGTTCGAGCTTGGCGGGAACGGCCGGTTCGTTGCGGGATAGCACCGCGGCTTGCCGGATGATCTCTTGTGTTTCCTTGACGCCGATGGGCACCGAAAAACTCCTCCCGCCCCGTCGGATAACCAGTCGGGAAACGGTCGCGGACGAAAAACCGCTAAATATAGCTTCCCATAAGTTAGCGCCGACCGGCAAACCCCGATCGCTAAACCGCGAAGAGCCAAAGAAAAGCAATCGACCCGGAAGGGTCGCGGTCCCGGCATTATTAGGGACGAAGCGGGAGGCGCGGTTGGCATACCCCGTCCGAATGGCTATTTTCACCCCCTTTCGATAATATGATCATCCCGCTACATCCCCGCCTAACGGATCCGGAGCTAAAAGAGCTCGAGGCCATCGCTTCGGAGTTCGGGGTCCGCATCCAGCCCATCCACGGCATCGAGCGTTCGATCTACGCCATCCTCGGGGATGAAACCTCGCAGGATCTGCTCAACCGCCTGGAAGGCCTGGAATTCGTGGAGCGCGTCGACCGCATCCAGGCGCCTTACAAGCTGATGTCGCGGGAAAGCAAATTGAACCACCACCGCATCCGCGTGGGGAACAAGGAGCTGCCCGGGGATTTCTGCGTGATCGCCGGGCACTGCACCATCGACCCCAAGAACAAGGCCATGTTCCTGGAGACCGCCTTCGCGGTGAAGGAAGCCGGCGCCGATATGCTCCGGGGCGGCGTATGGAAGCCGCGCACCTCGCCGCATTCCTTCCAGGGCGATGCCAAGAGCCTCGACATCCTCCTCGAGGCGCGCGAGCGCACCGGGATGCAAATCAACACTGAGGTGATGGATTTCGAGCAATTGAAACTGTGCGTGGACGCCAAGGTGGATTCGCTTCAGATCGGGGCGCGCAGCGCGCTCAACTATCGCCTGCTCCAACAGGTGGGCGAGCTCACCAAGTCCACCGGTACGCGCGTGCTCTTGAAACGCAGCATGCATATGGGCCCGGTTTCCGAATTCATCTTGGCGGCCGAATACATCGTGGCGCAGGGCAATCCCAACGTCATGCTCTGCCCGCGCGGCACCGTGCCCACCATCGAAGGCTTCCGCAATTCGCCGGACGAAAGCATTACCCTGCTCTTGAAGGAACGCACTTGGGCCCCGGTAGTCGTCGATCCTTCGCATAGCGTCGGCAAGGCCGTGTACGTGCCCAGCGCCTGCCTGGCCGCCGCGGGCTACGGCGCCGACGGCATCCTCATCGAAACCCATTGCCAGCCCAAGAAGGGCGTGGGCGACGATCCCAAGCAAGCGGTGACCCCGGACGTGCTGGCCCAAATCGTGCGGGACACCCGCCAGATCCACGCCATGGCCGCCCGTTATCTGCCGAAGGCCGCCGTCTCGTGAAGAATCCGGGCCGCCGCCCGCCCGACGACCCTTGGCATTTCCTCCCTGATCCCCTGCGCGCGGCGGTCGCGCATCTCGGTTTCGCGCAGCCCACCCCTATCCAAGCGGCCGTACTGCCGCGCGCCCTGGCGGGCGAAAGCCTACGGGCGCTGGCGCCCACGGGCACGGGTAAAACCCTGGTCTACCTGTTGGCGGCCCAGAGCGCCCTCGCCCGCCGGACGTCCCGCGCCCTCATCCTGGTGCCGACCCGCGAACTCGCCTATCAAGTAACCCGGATGTTACGTGAGCTCGATGCGGGCCTGGGGCGGGAATCCGCCTTGGCCATCGGCGGGCACCCGAAGGATAGCCAAGTGCGCCGCCTCCAGGACGGCTGGCGGGTCCTGGTAGCCACGCCGGGCCGCCTGCTGGATTTGCTCGAGGAAAAATCCGTCTCGCTTTCTTCCGTGGCCTTGGTGGCGATTGACGAATTCGACAAGTTGATCGGCATGGGCTTCACCGAGCAGGTGGCCGCCGTGCTGAAGGCCGTGCCTGCGAAGGCGCAAAAGCTGCTCCTCTCGGCCACGGGACCGGATGCGCCGGAGTCCGCAGAGGGCGGCCCTGCCGCGAAGGCCGTCGCGCCGGAGCCGCACCTGGAAGCGGACCTGGGCCTGGGCCCTTTGCCCTTGATCACCGTCGACCGCGAGACCGGCAGCCGCACCATGGAAGAGGCCTTCTTCTTCCTCAAATCCGATCGCAAGAAGGGCGACCTGCTCCTGGCCGAACTGGCGCCGACGCAGGGACAGGCCATCGTGTTCGTGGGGAACCGCGAGAAAGCGAACCATTTGAACGGGCTTTTGCGTCTGCGCGGGATCGGCTGCCGCGCCTTGCACGGCCATCTGCCGCAATCCGAGCGCGCCGATGCCTACAACGCCTTCCTGGCCGGGGAGTTCCGGGTCCTGGTCGCCACCGACCTGGCCGCCCGCGGATTGGACATGCCCGAAGTGGACCTGATCGTCAACTACGATCTGCCCAGGCATTATAAGGACTACGTGCACCGCACCGGCCGCGCGGCCCGTCGCGGCCGGGCCGGACGCTGCGCGAGCTTCGCCGGGCCGGGGGAATACCTGGCCATGCGCAATCTGGAAAAGGAATTTCCCGGGCCCTTGCCGACCCATCCCGCCTTCGCCAATCGCGACGCTTGGTTCCGCGATGCCAAGCGTAACCACGATCACAAGGTTAGCCAGGGCGAGAAGGCGGAACAGATCCGACGGGAACAGGGCCTAGGCGGCTAGGCAAATCCCCTAAGGCCGCCCCCCGAGACGCATATTCGATTGGGGGAGATCGTTCCGAAGAGCGGCCCATTTTTTCGCCCAGATAGGTGCGAATCTTTTTGCGCCAACGCCTCTCCGATATTACTTTAGCGCATAACCCTCGATTAGTGACCGTTGCGCGGGTAATAACGGCCTAATCACTAACGGCGGCTCCGTAAGGAGCCGCCGTCCTCTTTTAAGGACTACTTGGGCGGCTACCGGAGCCGCCGTCCTCTTTTCAGGCCTGTATTTGGCGTTTCCCCGCCCGGCGCACCTCGTCCTTCACGGCTTCGATCAGGTCGTACAGGTTCCGGAACGACTGGGCTTGGGAATCGTTTATAGCCTCGCGCAAATCCACGGAGACGGTGCGGGCGGCTTTGAATTCGGCCGTCGGCGGCAAGCAGCGGAGTACGTCTTCCCGGGAAGCGGGGAAACGCACGGCCGCGAACTTCTCCGCCAATCGCTGATTCTCCTCGGAGCCGGGCGAAGCGCCGCCCAAGCGCCCCAGCACGGCGGTCCAATCCGAAGGGGGGCTGGCCGGGCGCGGCCGGTTCTCCCCTTCCTCGGCGAGGGATCGATCCCCGGGCAATCCGGAAATCCCGACGTCACGACCGAAAGCTTGGGTCGCGGTGACCTGGGGGCGTTCGCCCAGATCGCGGCCCTGCCCGATCTGATCGCCTTGCCCGGGCAATCCCTCTTCGGGGCGGGAGGACCCGGGCGATGCGGACCGTCGATTGGCTTCCTGCTTGGCGGTAGAGTCGAAACCCTGGGCTGCCGTCCTGCCTCCTGGCCCGGCTCCCTCGGGTGCATCATTTTCGCCCGATCCCGCGCCTATGGCTTCCTCGCCCCAAAGCTTGCCGGCCAGGGAACCCGAGCCGCGGGCGAAATCCTCGGTCTCGGCCACCGCGGCTTCGCTGCCCATGTAATCATTGGTCCTATCGAAGTTGATCTCGGCGTTAGGTCCCGCGCCGGAGGCGCTATCCCCGGCATCATCCACGATATCGCCGGTATTGGCCGTGCGCCGGATGGATTCCTTGTCCGGGTTTTGGCCCGTAACCACCGAGATACGGCTTTCGTCCGGCGCGAGCTCGGGATGATCCCCCAGCCATTCCCGTTCGGGGTCCTGGGCGGCTCCCGGAACCGATTCGTCGGGCGCCTCGCGCTCCTGATTTTCCATGTCTTTCGGTTCCATGCCTCACCTCGGATCCACGGGCATGGAATCGCCATGCCTGCCGAACGTTAGTTTGAAGATAAATTCGGCCGGGGGCGGTGCAAGCGCCGTGCCGGGAGAGGCGGGCGCGTCGGAAAGGGGGATTTAACGGCTAAGTCGGAAAGGGGCCGGGCTCAGCCGCCTTTGCTTTTCTTAAGCAGTTGCTCGAAGTAGTCCAAGGATCGTTCCTGGGCCAAGCGGCCGTTGACGAAGATGGTGGGCGTGCCCTCCACCCCTACCTTGCGGCCCAATTCGATATCTTCTTCCAGCGTTTTGGAGACCTCGGGAGACAGCGCCATATCCTTCTTGAAGCGCTCCATGTTCAAGCCCAGTTCCTTGGCCACGGCCAAGTACAGGGAATCCTTCAGATCGCGGTAATGCGGCGCGACCTTATAGCGGAATTCGAAGAACTTGCCCTGCTTGCCGGCGGCGATGGCGGCGGCGGCGGCGGGACGCGATTGCGGGTGGAAGCTTAAGGGGAAGTTCTTGTAGATCACGCGTACGTCCTTGGGGTGGGCGCGCGTGAGCGAATCGAGGGTGGGCGCGAACTGGGAGCAATACGGGCATTGCAGATCGGAAAACTCGACGACGGTAAGGGCCGCGTTCTTGGGGCCGGTGGCGAAAGAGTTCCCCACCGGGATGTCCTTGGGAGTCGTGTCCGCCGGCGGCCGCCAGCCCACGCGCGTGGCGACGAAATCGTTCTTCTCCTGCATGGAGGATAAAATCCTGAGGATGGAATCCTGCTTGGCTTCCAGCTTATCGAGGCGGCCCTGGAGGGATTCCTGCTTCGCATCCGCCTTGGCGAGGGGGTGCTCCGCGTCTGGGGTGGAGCAATTCCCCAGCAGGAACCCGGACGCCAACAAGGCCAACACGGTGGATACGGGCTTCATGGGACGGCTCCTTGGGAATGGGGTCAGGTCGGGTAAAGTAAAAACTTTCCCTTTCCGGGAAACGCCGGGTCCGTATCGACGGCCGCATTCCGCTAGGGGTTCTTTCCGAAATGCTACTTTTCGGAAGTGCTCAAGTTTCTGCTTAGTTGCGTTTCGACGGTGTCCGTGCTGGCCAGCGGCCTCTTGCTATGGCGGACGGATTTCTTCCCGGAAAAGCTCCCGGGGGGCCTAGGCGCTTGGCTCGCCGCGTTTTTCGGCCTATTCCATGATCCCTTCGCCTCCCTCTTCCTGTACGGCCTCACCTTGGCGGTGGTCATGGGTAGTTGGTTCATCACCGAGATCGTCCTCAGCCTGGCGTATTCCATCTTGGCGGCGACGCTGTCCTTCCTTTGCCTGCTGGGGTTCCTGAGCGTGCATTATCCGCCGCTCTACCAGTACATCCAAGCCATCGCGAAGTAAGGATCCGGAACGCGGGCGGGGGCGAAGACCGAGGCAGAATGAACATCCAGATTTTCGGGCGACGCGATTGTCAGGAATCCCGTAAGGCGGAACGCTGGTTCAAGGAACGGCGCATCCCTTTCCAATTCATCGACCTCAAGGAAAAGGGATTCAGCCCGCGCGAGTTGGAAAGCGTGGCGCGGCCCATCGGTTGGGAAAACCTGATCGACAAGGAATCGAAGCGCTTCAAGGAGAAAGGACTCGCCTTCATGTCGCCCGCGCGCGCGCCCAAGGTGCTTCTCGACGATCCCCTTTTGGCGAAAACCCCGGTTACCCGGAACGGGGCGGAGGCAACGGTCGGATTCCAACCTGAGGTTTGGAAAACATGGGACTGAAAAGGAACCTGGCGCTGGGCCCGGGCATGCTCTTGGCCTTCCTGACGTTCGCCTGCGGGACCAGGAACGATAGTGAAACCCTTTCCGATCGGCTGCAAGGGAATTGGACCTACACCCGGATTTATCCCGATCAAGGTTTCACGCGCAGGGATAATGCGACCTTGGCGGTTCACCGAACCACCATCCAATATTCGGTCTACGTCTCCTGGGAATGCGATACGACGGTCGCGCCCTGTCCTGGAAAGCCCCCCGATCCGCTGGGAGGTTATTTCGAAGGCGATTTCACCGACCTCGGGGATTCCTTGGTCCTGCGGGATGGCGTGGATACCGTGTCCTTCCATTCCGTCACCGATACCGCATTTACCTTCATCGTGAACGGGACCGCCTTCCCGATGCGGCGGAATTGATCTTTCCCGGCGAAGCCAGTATCCGGCGAAGCCGGTATCCTGCGGGTAATCGGTAAGTCCGGGACCGCCAGGCCGCCCGGTTCCTCTTCCCCGCCCCGGCCCTGATTGCTAAATTGGCGACGCACCTCGAAACGGCCGCCAGGCCCTTCGGGGGTGCAACTGCTCAACCTCATGATCCACTCCTTGTACAGCAACAAGGAAATCTTTCTGCGGGAGCTCGTCTCCAACGCCTCCGATGCCATCGACAAGGCCCGCCACGAGTCGCTCACCAATATCGACGTGCTGGGAGAGGACAAGTCCTTCCGCATCCAGGTTTCCGCGGAAGCGGACAAGAAAATCCTGCGCATCAAGGACAACGGCGTCGGCATGACGCGCGAGGAACTGATCCAGAACATCGGCACCATCGCCAGCTCGGGCACGCGCCGCTTCGTGGAGAACCTGACGGGCGACCAGAAGAAGGACATGAGCCTGATCGGGCAGTTCGGCGTGGGCTTCTATTCCGTGTTCATGGTGGCCGACAAGGTGGTCCTGACCACCAAACGCCTGGGTTCCTCCGAACCGGCCATCCGCTGGGAATCGGCCGGCGACGGCACCTACACCTTGGAAGAATCCGATAAGCAGGACCGCGGCACGGAACTCGAGATCCATATCAAGGAAGATGAGAAGGAATTCCTCGAGGATTACCGCATCCGTTCCATCATCCGCAAGTACAGCGAATACATCACCCATCCCATCTCGCTCAAGGACAAGGACGGCAAGGAGGAAGTGCTCAACGGCAAGCCTCCCATCTGGCGGCGTACGAAAAGCGAGATAACCCAGGAACAGTACGACGAATTCTACAAGCATCTGACCTTCGACGAAGAGCCGCCGCTGGCCTGGTCGCATAACCAGGTGGAAGGCGCCCTGGAGTACACCACCCTGCTCTACATCCCCGCCAAGGCCCCGTTCGATCTTTACCAGCCCGAGAAGTCCAACGGCCTTTCGCTCTACGTGAAGCGCGTCTTCATCATGAACGATTGCAAGGAATTGCTTCCCGCCTACTTGCGCTTCGCCCGCGGCATCGTCGATTCCGAGGATCTGCCCCTCAACGTCTCCCGCGAGATCCTGCAGAAGAACGCCGTGATCCAGAAGATCAACAAGGCCTCCACCAAGAAGATCCTGCAACTGCTCGAGACCATGGCCAAGGAGGATAAGGAGAAGTACGCCAAGTTCTGGAAGGAGTTCGGCAACGTCGTCAAGGAAGGCTTCCACATGAACTGGGAGAACCTGGACGAACTGAAGCGCCTGGTGCGTTTCGAATCCAGCCGGACCGCGGCCGGCGAACATGCCGGCCTCGAGGAATACGTGGCGCGCATGAAGGGCGAGCAGAAGGATATCTACTACATCTCCGGCGAAAGCCGGGCGGCGGTGGAGCATAGCCCGCACCTGGAGGTTTTCAAGTCCAAGGAGATCGAGGTACTCTACCTGATCGATCCCATCGACGAGTGGGTGGTGCAGAGCCTGAACGAGTTCGATGGTAAGAAGCTCCTGAACGTGTCCAAGGGCGACCTCGATCTGGGCGAGCTTTCCAAAGAAGAGAAGAAGGCGCAGAAGGAGGCGGAGGGTTCTTACAAGAAGTTCATGAAGGACTTCCAGGAGAAGCTGGGCGACATGCTCAAGGAAGTCCGCGTGACCTCGCGCCTCAAGGAAAGCCCCTGCGTGCTGGTGGCCGACGAGGGCGACCTGGGCTCGAACATGGAACGCATCCTCAAGATGGCGAACCAGAAGGTCACGGCCAGCAAGCGCATCCTGGAGATTAACCCCGAGCATCCCATCATGAAGAGCCTCCAGAAGATGTACGACGCCGACGCGGCCAACCCGAAGCTGGGGGATTGGTACGCCTTGCTGGTGGATCAAGCCCTCTTGGCGGAAGGCTCGGAGATCAAGGATCCTGCCGGCTACGTGGCCAAGGTCAACGGCTTCCTGACCGAAGTCCTGGCCAAGCCTTGACCCGCGCCGGGGACCCGGTAGCTTTGGTTCCCGCCGGCAGCCAGCGAAGGGCCCAGGCGCGCGGAGAAAGATCGACCGCCAATGGGCGGGCCGGGTGATCGGTCCGCCTGAATGAATCCTGCCCGCGGCCTCGCCCTTTCCCTGTGCGCCCTCGCCTGCTGGTCGATCGCGCCGTTCTTCTTCACGGCGGCCGGAAGGCGCATCGGACCTTTGGCCACCAATATGCTGCGGCTGGCCCTGGCCACCTTGGCCCTCATCGCCTTGGCCCTCGCCCGCGATCTGTCCGGGTTCCACGTCTCCCTGCCCCACCCCGTCGCGATCGCTTGCCTGGTCGGCTCGGGATTCATCGGCTTGACGGTCGGGGACGCCTTCCTTTATCGAGCCTTCGTTTCCATCGGGCCGGAACGCACCAGCCAAATCCAGACCTTGGCCCCGGCCTCCACCGCCGCCTTGGCTTTCCTGGCCCTGGGCGAGATCCTGTCTTATCGTCAATTGGCGGGCATGGCCCTGATCCTGGCCGGCGTCCTGACCGCCACCACCAGCGCGGCCCGCGCCGCGCGTAAGTCCGGACGCCTCGCCGATCCGGCCCCGGCGGACCGGCCAACCGCCGCTTACGGGCATGCGGCCTGGGCGGCCATCTGGTCCGCCTCCTTCCAAGGCGTAGGCACCGTGCTTGCGCGCCAAGCCTTCCTGTCCCAATCCGATCTCGATCCCGTGCTGGCCACCTCTATCCGCCTGGCCGCGGGGACCGCGGGCCTTTGGGCCTATGCGCGCACGCGCGGGCCCTTGCGTCCGACCCTCCGGAACTGGACGGAAAAGCGTACCTTGCGGCTTATTTTGTGCGGAACGGTTTTCGGTCCCACCTTGGGCATGCTCTGTTACATCGCTGCTCATCATCCCCATCGGCGCGAGACTCTACGGCACGCGCATCGGTTGGGCGGCGCTGGCGGGAACGGTTTTTTCGTTGGCGGGCGTGGCACTGCTTGGATTGCGCTGAACCTCGCCGGGCTTATCTTCGCGTCGACGATAGCCTTGCTGGGATTTCGCGGATGGCGGGAGCCCGACATGCAAATAGACTTTACATTTGGTATAACTAAATGTAATATACGTTATCATGATTGATAGACCGTTTTGGACCGCGAAAATCCGAGAAAGCTGGAAAAAGGCCCCGATTGTATGGCTTTCCGGGGTGCGCCGGGCCGGGAAAACGACCCTGGCAAAATCCTTCACTGGGGCGCGGTTCCTTAATTGCGACCTGCCGACTTCGGTGGCACTCTTGGAGGATCCGGAGGCTTTTTTTTCCTCCTTGGAACAGAAGGAATTGGTCCTTGATGAAATCCATCAGCTGGAAGATCCGAGCCGTGTTCTGAAAATCGCGGCGGATGCATATCCCCATCTGCGTATCCTGGCAACAGGTTCATCCACCCTCGCGGCCACGGCCAAGTTCCGCGATAGTCTCACCGGCCGCAAAAGGACCGTAGAGCTGCTGCCCGTGCTTTTGACCGAGATGGAGGACTTCGGGATAAACGATATCCGGAAACGATTATTCCGGGGAGGATTGCCCCCGGCCCTGCTCGCCGAGATAACGGACGAATCCTTCTATGCAGAGTGGATGGAATCATACTACGCCCGCGACGTCCAGGAATTGTTCCGCGTGGAAAAGCGCACGGGATTCCTCAAGATGTTGGAAATCCTCCTCCGCCAGAGCGGCGGCATGATGAAGGCAGTTAGCATTGCCAACGCCAGCGGCCTGAGCCGGCCCACGGTTATGACCTATCTCGAGGTTTTCGAACTGACGCACGTAATGCGAGTCTTGCGGCCCTACCATGGGGGCGGGAAACAGGAAATCGTGAGGCAACCGAAAGTCTACGGATTCGATACGGGATTCGTACGCCATGTGCGGGGCTGGGGCGAATTGCGGGATGCGGATTGCGGCATGCTTTGGGAGCATGTCATCCTGGATATACTGGCCACGCTGCCGATCAAAACCATCCATTATTGGCGCGATAAGCAA